>CAYNLI010000077.1:0-14667 GCA_964398035.1 uncultured Flavobacteriaceae bacterium
TAGTGACCTGGCTGGGGCTCGAACCCAGGACCCTCTCCTTAAAAGGGAGATGCTCTACCAACTGAGCTACCAGGTCTAAATAATTTCCTGTTGCGGTTAGCGGGTGCAAATATAATATCAATAATTTATTTAACAAGACGATTTTGAGATAATTTTTATTTTTTTTGATTTAAGGTAGATTTACTTCATTTTTGCCAAAAGAAGTTGAACATGCGTATTGTACTGGTAGGATATATGGGAAGTGGAAAATCTACAGTGGGTAAAATTTTAGCCAAAGAGTTGGAGTATGACTTTTTAGATTTGGATGCCCATATAGAAGAAGCTATGGTAGCTACTATTTCCAAGATATTTGAAGAAAAAGGGGAGATTTTCTTTAGAAAAAAAGAACACTTTTTTTTAAAAGAAATTTTAAAGAATAATAATAATTTTATACTCTCTACAGGCGGTGGTACACCTTGCTACAGCGGAAACATGGAAACTATGGTAGAAGAAACTAAATACGTGTTTTATTTAAAGGTTTCCGTAGCTGGGCTGGTAGAAAGGCTCTATAAAGAAAAAGATGATAGGCCTTTGATTAAAAACCTGTCCAATACTGATCTTCCAGAGTTTGTAGGAAAACATTTATTTGAAAGAAATCATTTTTACACTCAAGCCCACCATACTATATTGTGTGATGCTAAAACACCAAAAGAGATTGTAAAAGAAATTAGGACTCTTTTAGGTTAGGCAAACAGAATCGTTTTTAGGTCTAAATGTAACGGTAATATGTTCTTGTAATGATGTGGATAAGGATATTCCCTTAAAATCTACTTTTACAGGATATTTTTTATGGTTTCTATCTACTAGTACAGCTGTCTTTAATTGTTTTAGCGGTGTTTTTAAAAAATGGTGAACCCCATAGATTAACGTAGTCCCAGAGTTTAGAACATCATCTACCAATACAACAGATTTATTTAGATACTCTTTTTCAGGAATGGAAGTGGTAACATCACTGGCCAAGGGATTGCTTTTATCCATCAATACTTTGCACAATGTAATTTCTGCATCAGTTATTTTTTTAAGAATGGATTGAATTTTTTTAGCAAAATTTAATCCTCCTCCATCAATACCGGCAATAATAATTTCAGATTCGTCTACATTGGCCTCATAAATTTGATAGGCTATGCGTTTTGCTTTATGCTTAATTTCATCGTGACCTAATATTTTGTTCTCCATTAACATGATAATTTCAACTCAAAGATAAGAAACAGTTGTTATTCTGACTCATCTGTATAACCATCTATATCTCTACGGTCTTTTTTAGTAGGCCTTCCAGTTCCTTTTTTTCTATAGTAATCTTTTGAGTATTGTAGAAGTTCATTGTGCTCAAAAGCTTCTTTTGGAGTAGTGTCCTTTCTGTAAATATCTACCAATTTGGCACCAACTCTACTATTGGGAATATCCAAAACGGTAAGCTTATAGTTTATTTGATTTTTCCTGACCACAATTTTGTCCATTGGATATACCTCTCTAGAGGGCTTAACAACCTGTTCATTTATCTTTACCTGCCCCTTTTTACAAGCCACTGTCCCTATATTTCTGGTCTTAAAATAACGAGTGCTCCATAAGTACTTATCTATACGCATGTTTAATTAAAAATCTTTGTTAACGTTTTCTACAAAAATAAGGGAAAATTGTATCTTGCGCCCTTGTAAAAGAAAATGCATGAAAACAAAACAGATATTTTACTTGCTATCTATAATTGGAGTCCTTGTTTGGTCTTGTAAAAAAGATGATGGGTCGGACATAGTAGTTGTTCCACCACGATTATTGACAGAAGTGATTACGGAGAATGCAGACGAGATTGAAGATTATTTGAATACTCATTTTTATAATTATGAGGAGTTTTTAAATCCACCTGCTGATTTTGATTTTAAAATTAAATTGGATACCATTTCTGGTGATAATAGTGGTAAAATTCCATTGAAGCAGCAAATGGAATCTATTGTTATAAATGTTTCATCCAGTAGTTTTTCTGGTCTTGAAGAAGAAAATGATATTGCCCATAAATTATATTACCTTTCCGTAAGAGATGGAATAGAAGGGAAAAGTCCAACAGTTGCTGATTCTACTCTTTTACGATATGAGGGTTCTTTGTTAAATGGAACTGTTTTTGATGGAACGCCAACGTATCAATGGCAATACCTTCCTTTTTTTCTTAGAGGTTATGCAAATGGAGTTTCCATGTTTGAAGCTGGTGATAATGTAGTGGTGAACAATGATGGTACATCTACTGTTACCAATGCAGGTATAGGTTTTATGATTATTCCATCTGGGCTTGCATACTTTAATGGTTCGCCAACTGGTAGTAGTATACCTCAATATTCAAATTTGATTTTTAAGGTAGATATAGGCTTGTATGTTGAAGATACAGATTATGATAATGATGGTATTCCTTCTATTATGGAAGATTTAGATGGAAATGGTAATTTAAACAATGATAATACAGATAAGGAACAAGAAGAAGATGCATTTTCTGTGCCATTTCCAAATCATACTGATTCAGATGATGATAATGATGGTACGCCAACAAGAGATGAAATTATTATAGATAGTAATGGTAATATTACTTTCCCTGATACAGACGGAGATGGTATTCCTGATTATTTAGATAGGGATAATTCCTGATTTTAATATTGATAGAATAAAAAAGCCCTGTAAATATTAATTTACAGGGCTTTTTTATGTATTCTGCAATCTACAATATCTCACCTGCTTGATAGACAGGCAATGAATTACAATTTTAAAGATAATCCAAAAATAATCTGTGAAGGTCTAGAGTCTACTCGTCCAATAATACTTGAACCCGTAATGTTGTCGCCAATAAAAACTGCTTCATTATCAGAAAAACCTCGTTCGTAACGCACATCAATTCCAATATTCCCCAAATTGACTCCAACACCCATATGTAGTCCTACGGTAAAGTCATTTTTAACGTCCTCTACCTGTAAATCTTTTAAATCATTGTTTAAAGTGTATTGAAAAGCTGGTCCAGCAAATACACTTAATGGGCCAATGATTTTGTATCCTAAAAGAACAGGAACGTCTAATTTTGAAATGTCATACTCAGTACTAATACCGTTGGTGTTGTAATCACTTTTTGTTTTAGTGTAAATGATTTCTGGTCTAAGGTATATTTTTGAAAAATCAAGTTTTCCAAAAAAACCAATATGGTAGCCTATTTTTCCTTCAGAGCCTGTAATTATATCTTCGCTAGATGAGGATATTGTTTGTATAAAACTTAAATCCCCATTTTGATTGTAATTAACCCCGCCTTTAATACCAAAACCTGAGCCCGATTGTGCAGATGCAGTTATGCTCACTAAAGCACATACTGCTACTAGAAGTGTTTTTTTCATAATAAATGTGTTCTTTAATTGATTAAAAAAATAGTACTCCAAAAATGATACCACTATTTTCTTTTTAACACACTTAAAACGGCTTGCTCTATGGCTTTATTGTTTAATCCGTATTTCTCCATCAATTGCTCTGGAGTTCCACTTTCGCCAAAAGTATCATTTGTGGCTACAAACTCTTGTGGTGTTGGGTTATGCGTAGTAAGCACTCTTGCAACGCTCTCCCCAAGTCCACCTAAATGATTGTGCTCTTCAGCAGTTACTATGCAACCTGTTTTTTTAACAGACTTTAATATAGCTTCTTCATCTAAAGGCTTAATGGTATGTATGTTAATCACTTCTACAGAAATACCTTGGTTTTCTAAATTTTCAGCAGCAATCAACGCCTCCCATACCAAATGTCCGGTTGCAACAATGGTTACATCTGTACCTTCACTGAGCATTACAGCTTTTCCAATTTCAAATTTTTGGTCTACTGGGGTAAAGTTTGCCACTTTAGGTCTTCCAAAACGTAAATATACAGGGCCTTCATATTCTGCAATAGCAATAGTAGCAGCTTTTGTTTGGTTGTAGTCACAAGGATTGATAACTGTCATTCCTGGTAACATTTTCATTAAACCGATATCTTCCAATATTTGATGAGTTGCACCATCTTCACCCAATGTTAATCCTGCATGTGAAGCACATATTTTTACATTTTTATTGGAGTATGCAATAGATTGTCTTATTTGATCATAAACTCTGCCTGTGGAGAAATTGGCAAAGGTACCTGTAAAAGGAATTTTTCCACCAATCGTTAAACCAGCGGCAATACCCATCATATTGGCTTCTGCAATTCCTATTTGAAAGAAACGTTCTGGATTTTCCTTAATGAACGTATCTATTTTTAATGAGCCTACTAAATCGGCACATAGAACTACTACATTGGGGTTTGTTCTTCCTAATTCGGTTATTCCTGCTCCGTACCCACTTCTAGTATCGTTCTTACCTTGATCTATATATTTTTTCATCTTGTTTGTCTTAATGCTATGATTGATGGATTTAATAGTCTCCTAATGTTTCTGGGTTTTGTCCTAATGCGTTTGCCAGTTGTTCGTCACTTGGTGCTTTACCATGCCATGCATGGGTGTGCATCATAAAATCTACTCCATTGCCCATCATGGTATACAAAAGAACACAAACAGGTTTTCCTTTTCCGGTTCTACTTTTAGCCTCTTTCATTCCATTAAGTATGGCTTCCATATTGTTTCCTTCTTTAACTTCCAACACATCCCATCCAAAAGCTTCAAATTTTGCTTTTATACTTCCCATAGGCAGCACATCATCTGTAGAGCCATCTATTTGCTGCCCGTTTAAATCTATGGTAGAGATTAAATTGTCCACTTTTTTGCCGGCGGCATACATAATGGCTTCCCAGTTTTGCCCTTCTTGTAGCTCTCCATCACCATGTAAGGTATACACTAAATGAGTATCCTTATTTAATTTTTTTGCTTGTGCGGCACCAATGGCCACAGACATTCCCTGTCCCAAAGAACCAGAAGCAATACGAACTCCGGGTAGCCCCTCATGAGTAGTTGGGTGTCCTTGTAAACGGGAATTTAACAATCTAAAAGTATTCAACTCATCAACAGGGAAGTATCCCCGTCTCGCCAAGACACTATAAAATACGGGAGAAATATGTCCGTTGGACAAGAAGAACAGATCTTCATCTTTTCCATCCATATCAAAACCTTCTTTTAATTCCATCACTTCATTGTATAGGGCAACAATAAATTCGGCACATCCCAACGATCCCCCTGGGTGGCCAGAATTTACTTTGTGCACCATTCTTAAAATATCCCTTCTAACCTGTGTGGTTATATCTTGTAACTCGCTTATTTTTGGCATTTTAGTCTTTCGTTTTATTGTTTGCAAAAATAGGAGCTATCTTTTGGGTAAGCAAATATGAGTTATACTATTTTGATTAAGATGCGAGTATTCAAAGAACTTTATTTTTTTGTTAAGGAAGTAATGTGTTGTAGTTGATTATCTTTGCTGTCTTAAATTAGAATTTGAAGTTTACACTACATCATACCGACCCCAAAAGTAAAGCCAGAGCAGGTGAAATCATCACTGATCATGGAAAGATAGAGACCCCTATTTTTATGCCTGTAGGTACAGTGGCCTCTGTAAAGGGGGTACACCAAAGGGAACTTAAAGACGAAATCAACCCAGATGTTATTTTAGGGAATACCTATCATCTGTATTTAAGACCAAAAACTAAAATCATAGAACAAGCTGGTGGTTTGCACAAATTTATGGGTTGGGATAGAAATATATTGACTGATAGTGGTGGTTATCAGGTATATTCACTTTCTGCCAATAGGAAAATCAAGGAAGAAGGGGTGAAGTTTAAATCTCATATAGATGGTTCCTATCATTTTTTTACTCCAGAAAATGTAATGGAAATCCAGCGTGTGATTGGCGCGGATATTATTATGGCTTTTGATGAATGTACGCCATACCCTTGTGATTATAACTATGCAAAACGTTCCATGCACATGACGCATAGGTGGTTGGACAGGTGTATCACACATTTGGATAAACTTCCTTTTACCTATGATTATGCCCAAACTTTTTTTCCTATTGTACAGGGTTCTACCTTTAAAGATTTAAGAAAGCAGTCAGCTGAGTATATTGCTAATGCTGGTGCTGAAGGAAATGCTATAGGAGGATTATCAGTTGGAGAGCCTGCGGAAGAAATGTATGCCATGACCGAGGTTGTATGTGAAATTCTTCCAGAAGATAAGCCCAGATATTTAATGGGAGTGGGAACACCAATCAATATTTTGGAGAACATTGCCTTGGGGATAGATATGTTTGATTGTGTGATGCCGACCAGAAATGCCAGAAACGGAATGTTATTTACGGCGCATGGTACCATCAATATAAAGAACAAAAAATGGGAAGATGATTTTTCTCCCATTGATGAAATGGCAATCACCTTTGTAGATACAGAATATTCTAAAGCCTATTTAAGACACTTGTTTGCTGCCAATGAATATTTAGGAAAACAAATTGCCACCATACACAACCTAGGTTTTTATTTATGGTTGGTTCGTGAAGCAAGAAAGCATATTTTAGCAGGTGACTTTTATGAATGGAAAAATATTATGGTAAAGCAAATGGATAAAAGATTGTAAAATTGACCATCCTTGATAAATACATACTAAAACGTTACATGCTCACTTTTGGGGTAATGTTACTATTATTTATTCCTATTGGCATTATGGCTAATTTGGCCGAGCAGATAGGGAAAATGATAGATAACGAAGCTCCTATGAACGAGATTGTTATGTATTATTTAAATTTCACTATAGTAATTGGAAATTTGTTATTTCCCATCTTCCTTTTTCTTTCCATTATTTTCTTTACATCTAAATTAGCGGGGAATACAGAAATAGTGGCCATTTTAAGTTCTGGAGTGTCTTATGGAAGGTTCTTGAGACCATATCTTATTGGAGCAACAATCATTGCAACAGCAATGTTCTTTATGGGAATGTTTCTTGTGCCAAGAGCTAGTGAGGGCTTTAACGAGTTTGTTTATATGTATTTAAAGAAAGGAAAACAAGATAGGGAAACAAGCAATATTTTTAATCAGTTAAATGAGAACGACTTTATTTATGTGAGTCGTTTTGATCCCGCAAGACAAATGGGGTACAACTTTACCTTTGAGCATTTTAATGAAGAAAACGAATTGGAGTATAAAATTACGGCAGCCAATATTCGTTGGGTTCCAAAAGACACTATGTATCGTTTAACATCTTATACGAAACGAAAATTGGTGAATGGAATAGAAAATATACAGACCAAAAGAAGGTTGGATACACTTTTTCAATTTAAAATAAATGATCTTACTCCCGTATCTTATATAGCGGAAACCAAAAATCTTTTTGAGCTTGATGAGTTTATAGAGGACCAAAGGAATAAGGGGGCATCAAACATCAATACCTATGTAATGGTAAAGTATAAGCGTTGGGCATTGCCTATTTCGGCTTTTATTCTTACAATAATTGCTGTTGCAGTATCTTCAGTAAAGCGAAGAGGAGGTATGGGGGTTAATTTGGCTTTTGGGATAGGAGTTGCTTTTATCTTTATATTTTTTGATAAAGTTTTTGGTACGTTGGCAGAACAGGCTGGTTTTCCACCTATCTGGGCCATTATTATTCCTAATCTGATTTTTGGTGTTTTGGCTTTATATCTTCTCAATAATGCCAAACGATAAGTTAAGAAACTATCTTCATTTACATTTCATCATTTTTATATGGGGCTTTACGGCTGTATAGGGTGCGTTAATAAGTATAGACGCAATTCCGCTTGTTTGGTACAGAATGCTTCTTGCAGTTGTTTTTGTTTTACTTTATTTAAAGATTAAGGGGATTTCAATAAAAGTGCCCAGACGGGTGTTGTTGGGTCTTGTGGTTACAGGAATCATCATTGCGTTACATTGGATTACTTTTTTTATGGCAATAAAAGTCTCCAATGTTTCAGTGACCCTTGCAATTATGTCTACAGGAGCTTTGTTCACGGCTATTTTAGAGCCTATTTGGTATAAACGTAAAATGATTTGGTATGAGGTCTTGTTTGGAGGGATTGTCATTGTTGGGCTTTACATAATTTTTAATGTAGAAACAGATTATGTTTTGGGAATTGTACTGGCGCTGATAGCATCATTTTTGGCATCAGTTTTTGCATTGGTAAATGGGAAGTATGTTAAGCAGTATAGAGCATCCATCATTTCATTTTATGAATTGTTGAGCGGTGTGGTATTTGTGACCATCTATCTTTTGTTCTCAGAAACATTTAATGTGGATTTTTTTGTTTTATCAACCAGTGACTGGGGGTATATGGTATTGTTGGCTTCCATTTGTACTGCATATGCTTTTATTGCCGGAGTTCATGTAATGAGGCATATAAGCCCATATACCGTGATGCTTTCAGTAAACATGGAACCTGTTTATGGGATAATTTTAGCTTTTTTGATATTGGGGGACAAAGAAAAGATGAGTCCACAGTTTTATGTTGGTGCTTTAATTATTCTTTCTACAGTGATAGCAAATGGTATCATAAAGAATTTCATAAAAAGGAGGGCTTAATACAGGAATGCTTATTAAAATTTTATATTTGTAGTCTCAAACTAATTAACAAATTACACATTCATGGAGTATTTGGATTTTGAACTTCCAATTAAAGAACTGGAAGAACAATTGGATAAATGCGTGGTCATTGGCGAGGAAAGCGATGTTGATGTAACGGAAACTTGCAAGCAGATAGAAAAGAAGTTGACCGAGACCCGGAAAGAGATATATAAAAATCTTTCAGCTTGGCAAAGGGTACAGCTCTCTAGACACCCAGGTAGGCCATATACCATGGATTATATACATGCTATCTGTGGAGACACTTTTCTAGAACTTCATGGGGATAGAAATGTAAAGGACGATAAGGCCATGGTTGGTGGTCTTGGTAAAATAGGAGACCAAACCTATATGTTCATTGGTCAACAAAAAGGATACAATACTAAAACCAGACAGTACAGGAATTTTGGAATGGCAAATCCAGAAGGGTATAGAAAAGCCTTAAGATTGATGAAGTCTGCCGAGAAATTTGGAATTCCTGTGGTTACATTGATAGATACACCAGGTGCTTACCCAGGTTTAGAAGCTGAAGAACGTGGACAAGGAGAAGCCATTGCTAGAAATATTTTAGAAATGACACGTTTAAAAGTGCCGATTATTTGTATAGTCATAGGTGAAGGCGCTTCAGGTGGTGCTTTAGGCATTGGAGTAGGGGACAAGATGCTTATGTTGGAAAACTCATGGTATTCTGTAATATCACCAGAAAATTGTTCCTCTATTTTATGGAGAAGCTGGGAGTTTAAAGAGAAAGCAGCCGAAGCTTTAAAATTAACGGCTACAGATAGTAAGAAACTAAAGGTTATAGACGAAATAATAAAAGAGCCAGTAGGTGGGGCACATAGCAATAGAGAAAAGATTTTTAAATCTGTTAGTAACGCTATTGTTAAAACATATGACGAGTTTAAAAACTTATCACCAAAAGAACTGGTGAAAAACCGTATGGAGAAATATTCCCAAATGGGAGTCTTTAATGGCTAAGTACTGATCTTATTAAAGTTTTGTAAAAACCGTAAAATTATTTCTACGGTTTTTTTATGTTATGAACATAAAATCGTAACTTATTAACACCTGATTCATTAAAAATGTTGACATTGGAACGTAAGCGTTTTAAGTTAACTTAACGTTAATTCCATACATTCGTATTCATGGACAAACCTAACCCAATTATTGGTCATAGAATTGACAAATCCTCTGTTATAAACTTGGAAAGAGGAAAAATACCCCCTCAAGCAACTGATTTAGAGGAAGTTGTAATTGGGGCTATGATGATAGATAAAAAAGGTGTTGATGAGGTGATTGATATTTTAAGCCCAGATGCCTTTTATAAAGAAGCCCATAAACATATTTATGAAGCCATCTTTAAATTGTTTGAAAGCTCAGAACCTGTTGATTTATTAACCGTTTCTTCCCAGCTTAGGAAAGATGGTCACTTAGAAGCTATTGGAGGTGATTTTTACTTGATAAAACTGACTCAAAAAGTAGCATCTTCTGCTCATATAGAATTCCATGCAAGGATAATCCTTCAAAAATATATTCAAAGAAGCCTGATTAAAATTTCTAGTGAAATTATTGAAGATGCCTATAGTGATTCCACTGATGTTTTTGATTTATTGGATAGTGCAGAATCTAAATTGTATGATGTAAGCCAAGGTAATTTAAAACGTTCCGCAGAAACAGCCCAGAATTTAGTGATTCAGGCTAAAAAAAGAATAGAAGAAATAGCCAAAACAGAGGGGATGAGTGGTATTCCTTCTGGTTTTGATAAAGTGGATAAATTGACTTCTGGGTGGCAGCCCAGTGATTTAATTATAGTAGCTGCACGTCCGGGTATGGGTAAAACGGCCTTAACGTTGTCTATGGCGCGTAATATGGCTGTAAATTCTAATATCCCAGTAGCTTTTTTCTCTTTAGAAATGTCATCTGTACAATTGATAACAAGGCTTATTTCTTCAGAAACGGGCTTGTCTTCAGAAAAGTTACGTACAGGTAAGTTGGAAAAGCATGAATGGGAGCAATTGAACGTAAAGGTAAAAACATTGGAAAAAGCACCTTTGTTTATAGATGATACCCCATCACTTTCTATTTTTGACCTAAGAGCTAAGGCAAGAAGATTAGCTTCCCAGCACGGTATAAAAATAATCATGGTAGATTATTTACAATTAATGACAGCAGGCGGAAGCCAAAAGGGTGGAGGAAACAGGGAACAAGAAATATCAACCATATCCAGAAACTTAAAGGCTCTGGCCAAAGAATTGGAAATTCCAGTAATTGCACTATCACAATTATCAAGGGCGGTAGAAACCAGAGGGGGAAGCAAAAGGCCTATTTTATCTGACCTTAGGGAATCTGGTGCAATTGAGCAAGATGCGGATATTGTATCTTTTATCTACAGACCAGAATACTATAAAATTGATGAATGGGATGATGAGGAACGCAGCCCTACAGATGGGCAGGCAGAGTTTATTGTGGCAAAGCACAGAAACGGTGGATTGGAAAACATAAGGCTTAAATTTATTGGTAATCAAGGTAAATTTGATAATTTAGATGACTTTGATTCTCCTTTTGAGTTTCAATCTAAAATGAACGCCAACGAAGAGAATCCGTTCATAACCAAGAATTTGCCAAATGCAGATGAAGCTTTTGGTAGCTCCATGAATGATGGTCTAGAACCAGATGATAATGATATACCTTTTTAGAATTTTAAAATTTATGTCACCTCGAGTACTATCGAGAAGTCTTACTTTTGTTTTTTTTACTTTTTTATCGATTCAATCTTTTGCATCTAATATCTTGATTCCTATGGATGCGGAAAGTCAAAAAAATCATCTAAAAGCATATGGAATTACATATTGGATACTGTCCAAACAACAAAAAGTACAGTGGCTTTTAAATTATAGGGGTGGTTCTTTTCTGTTGCCAGATGGTGATGCTATCCGTAAAGAATGTCAAATAAGAGGTGTTTCATTTGAAATTTTATCTACTGCACAGGCCAATGCAATTTTAGATGAAATCAGTAGCCCTTCCAAAAATCAGGAAGTTGTGGTGTTGGAAAAAGCACCAAAAATAGCGGTGTACTCCCCAAAAGGCAATCAACCTTGGGACGATGCGGTTACCATGGTACTCAGTTATGCGGAAATACCCTATGTAACTGTTTATGATGAAGAGGTTTTGGGGGATAAATTAGCGTTGTATGATTGGTTGCATTTGCACCATGAAGATTTTACTGGCCAGTTTGGAAAATTCTATGGAGCCTACCGTGCTGCTCCGTGGTATATTGAAAGCAAACAAGGAGCAGAGGAGTTGGCCTCTAAGCTAGGATATAATAAGGTTTCTAAGGAAAAAGAAGCAGTGGCCTTAAAAATAAGAAACTATGTGATAGGTGGTGGATTTATGTTTGCCATGTGTTCTGCTACAGATAGTTTTGATATTGCTTTAGCAGCAGACGGAGTTGATATTTGTGAGCCTATGTTTGATGGGGATCCATCTGATGCCAATTATCAAAACAAGCTTGATTATACTAAAACTTTGGCGTTTACAAATTTTACTTTAGAAAGAAACCCTTTAAAATATGAGTTTTCGTCAATAGATATGACCAATAAGAGAAAGCTTCAAAAAGAATCTGATTATTTTTCTTTAATGGATTTTTCTGCCAAATGGGATCCTGTGCCCACAATGTTGTGCCAGAACCATACTTCTTTGGTGAAAGGTTTTATGGGACAGACCACCTCATTTACCAGAGATGAAATTAAAGCCAATGTATTGATATTGGGAGAGAATAAAATTAATGGTGAGGCTCGTTACATTCATGGTGTCAAAGGAAAAGGTTTCTTTACTTTTTATGGAGGCCATGACCCTGAAGATTACCAACATAGGGTAGGGGACCCAAAAACAGAATTGGAGCTTCACCCAACCTCGCCCGGTTACAGATTAATTCTGAACAATGTATTGTTTCCTGCTGCTAGAAAGAAGAAGCAAAAAACGTGAGTTTTATTTCATTTGATAGTTCATTTTTAAATCATTGTTGGTTTTTTTAATACAGCAATAGTATATGGCCTATAGACCATACTCCCAGTTTTACTTTTTATGAATTCTTTTTTGGTTTGAAAAGTCATCAATTCAAATTTTGTACAGAAAATTAAATCTATTATTTTTTGAATCTTATAAAGAAAAGCCAGAGTTTATAAAAGGCAGATTTTTCATAAAATTCCCATTTACGAAAGCAATGACACATATTCCTCCAGGCCTTAATACACGATATAGGTCTTTTATAAAACCTGCAGGTTTTTCCCAAAAATAAATGATGTTCACGGTCATGACTCTATCAAAGAAATTAAAAACATAAGGAATCTTGTTTCCATTGTAATGTTGAAATAAAGCATACCCTTGTATTACATGGTCTAAGTTGTTTTGTTCTGCTTCTTGCCTCATTACTTCAGAAATTTACAACCCAAAATAGCAAAGTTTATGTGCTTTTTCCAACAGATTATTTAGATGTAAACAATTTCCATGTCCAATTTCTAGCACTCTGTTCTTATTCTCCAATTGTACTGCATCAATTGAGGGTAAAATCATATTCTGATTACTTTGGGACATTAATTTACCAACAGTTATACCATCATCCCCTTGTGGACAACTTAACTGCTTTGCCAATTGTTCATGTTCTTTTTTATGTGACTCTACTTTCGTTTTTTTGTTTTTAGAGTATGTTCGCCTAAAAGTGGCATCCATATTGAGCATAAATGGTCGGTCGGTACTTAATTGCAGACTATGTAAGAATATTTAAGATGATCCACTACGTGTATTAAAGAAGTCATAAAAGAATGTTAATGATTTAGAAACAAACAATTAACAAATGAAACCTTAAAAAAAAATGATGCAAATGTGAGAAGTAAATTATTTTTTTATACCCAATACCTGCTCTAAAATATGTTCTACTCCGTTTTCATCATTGCTCAACGTTCTATATTTAGCGGTTTTTAAAACATTGGGGTGTGCGTTTGCCATAGCAAAACTATGGGTAGCTAATTGTAGCATTTCTATATCATTGTTGTAGTCACCAAATACCATAACTTCATCGGAGGTAATTCCGTAATCGTCCATTACTTTTTGTAGTGCATAACCCTTGTTTGCATTTTGATGAGAAATATCTACCCAATTAGGCCCAGAGACTTTTACTTTTAAATTTTTCTCTAAATGTTTCACATTGGGATAGATGAATTTTTCTGAATTTTCAAAATGATAAACTGCAATTTTTAATATTTCTTCCTCTACATTAAGTTGATTTTCAATGACCTGAAACTCTGAATAGAATTCTTTAATCATAAGAATGAAATCTGGGGAAGTTCCATTTATATAAGCTTTGTTTTTGCTACATAGTACTGGGTGTACATCATTTACATTTTTGAGGAGGTGTAATATATCGTAAGCTATTTTTTTATCAATAGGAGTTGCAAATAATTCTTGATCTTGTTTTTTTGCATAACCACCATTTTCAGCTATGACGATTATATCGTCCTTAATAGGATGTAATTTTTCTATAATACTGTTGTATTGCCTGCCACTTGCAGCAACAAAAATGATGCCTCTCTTTTTAAGTTCTTCAAATAAAGTATAGAACTGAGGACTCACTTCATGGTTGGAATTCAATAAAGTTCCATCCATATCCGTAACCACCATTTTAATTTTAGAAAAATCCATTTTTTTGTATTAAATAGGGGTAAAGGTATTTCTTATATGCTAATAAAACAGTATAATTTGATGAAGTTTGCATTAATTTAGTAATTAAATTTTATTCATGGATTTTCATCAAAAAGAAATATGCTTACCTAGATATAGAAGAGGTTTTCATTTAATCACTGATGTTATTGAGACTTCAATGCCAGAGATTGGACAAATACAGAAAGGGATGTTACAAGTTTTTATAAAGCATACTTCTGCCAGTTTAACTATTAATGAAAATGCCGATCCAACGGTTAGGGAAGATTTTGAAAGTCATATGAATGTGATGGTTCCAGAGAATGCGCCATATTATATACATACGTATGAAGGACCTGATGACATGCCAGCACATATAAAAGCTTCATTGATGGGGGTTTCTG
>CAYNLI010000078.1:0-8665 GCA_964398035.1 uncultured Flavobacteriaceae bacterium
GTAAAGAAAATTGGAAGGAAGGTCAACCACATTTTCATTATATTTCAAGTGCTTTCAGTATTTCAAAAGAGTATTTTATTGAAAGTATGAGAACTGTAAAATATAAATCAACTTCTGTGCATATTGATTTATTGGAATATGGTAAACAACCAAATGAGGAAAAAAATAAAAACTAAAGCCAGCAATGTGCCCCATAAAAACCCCTAGTCCAGTCCTGCAATTAAACTTCCCATATCTCTTTATATATCTCGCCATTCTTCTTAAATTTCATTACAAAACAATATTGAACCAGCTGTGCTTCAAAAAGTGATTTCCTATTTTAAACTCCACAAATACCCGATCCTAATGGTTTTGGGCAGTCTTGTATTTTATACAAGTTTTGCCTATGATTTGGACCGGACAGATTTTATTAAACTGGCCTCCCTTTTTGTAACTCTTTTTTTTCTTCATTACAAACTTATACAGTTTGAAAAATGGAACTTTAAATTCTTATTGGTCACAGGGATTCTTTTTCGGTTGGTCTTTCTAATGACCATGCCCAACCTTTCCCAAGATTTTTATCGGTTTATCTGGGATGGGGAATTGGTAAGCCATGGGGTCAACCCATACCTCTATTTGCCAAATGCATTGATTGGGCAAGAAGGTTTGGTCATAAACAACGCTTCTGAGCTTTATGCGGGAATGGGAAATTTAAGTGCAAAACACTATAGCAACTACCCTCCTTTAAACCAATTGTTATTTGCAATTTCATCTCTATTGGGAGGCAAAAGTATTTTTGGATCCGTAATCGTAATGCGCTTGATGATAATCTTGGCAGATGTGGGCATTCTATATTTTGGAAGAAAATTATTGCAGAATTTAAACCGTTCCACCCATTTGTCCTTTTGGTATTTCCTAAGCCCGCTTGTAATTATTGAACTTACCGGAAACCTTCATTTTGAAGGGGTAATGCTGTTCTTTTTTGTTTGGGCCATGTACTTGCTCTCTGTAAAAAAATGGCTTTGGGCAGCTCCTGTTCTTGCTTGCTCCATTCTTCTAAAACTTGTGCCGTTATTATTCTTACCTCTTTTTCTCAACTATTTAGGTTTCAAAAAAAGCATCCTTTTTTATCTAGCCATCGGTGCAACCATTGCCTTCTCTCTTTTGCCTTTTTACTCCCCAGAGTTCATTTCAAACTATTCTGAAACTATTGGACTTTGGTTTTCAAATTTTGAGTTCAATGCAAGCCTGTACAATGTTGCTAAAAAGATTGCCATTTATTTTGATGCAAAGCCATGGGAGTTCATAAAAGACGTAGGGAAAATAAGCCCGTACATCACCATATGTATTGTATTGCTCTTTACTTTTTTAAGAAAAAACAAAACCTTGTCGTCCCTTATTACGGTCATGTTATGGGTCTTGGCCACTTACTATTTTATTTCAACCACAGTACATCCTTGGTACCCCGTTTTCTTGGTGTTGCTGAGCATATTTACAAACTATAAATTTCCATTGTTATGGTCCCTCACCATAATTTTAAGCTACTGGGCATACTCAAATCCAGACTACACAGAGCATCTTGGGTTATTGTTCCTTGAATATTCTTTGGTCTTTGGATATATGATATACGAAATTTTAAAAAACAAGAGCAATAATGTGATATTTCTTAAAAATTGACGTTAAAGCTATGAGAATCCAATATAATTTGTAATTTTGGCTTTCCATGAAAGAACAAACAGACATATTTAATTTTGAGAGCACCTTTGCTCCCGTTCGTTCATTTACCCCTACTCGTCGTCGCCCGTAAGGGTGTCTTCTATTATGGAAATAGGTGAGTCCATTTCCGCAAAGTACCAAAAACATTTTTTCAATATTATTTAAGAAAATTTTCTAGCAATGGAAATTATAATTGCTAACGAATCGCATTGTAAATACGCCCAAATTATTTCTGATACTATTACAGAATCGGCTAAAGTAAGAGGGACTGGTATTGCAAAACGAACACCGGAATACATCATCCAAAGGCTTAAAAATGGCAACGCCGTTATTGCATTGAATGGCAGTGCATTTGCTGGTTTTTGCTATATAGAAGTATGGGGGACCAAGAATTTTGTAGCCAATTCAGGTTTAATTGTTCACCCAGAGTATAGAAATCAAGGATTGGCAAAGAAAATAAAAAAGGCAATTTTTGAACTCTCAAGAGAAAAATTTCCTGATGCCAAAATCTTTGGAATCACTACCGGCCTTGCCGTAATGAAAATGAATTATGAACTGGGTTATAAACCCGTAACATTTTCAGAACTTACTAATGACCCAGAATTCTGGAAAGGATGCCAAACATGCAAAAATTTTGATATTCTTACACGAACCGAACAAAAAATGTGCCTCTGCACAGGTCTGTTGTATGATGCTAAAGAGAATAACACTAAGAAATCTATCAAACGATTAAAAAAAATAAAAAAATGAGCAAATTAGTATTGGCATATAGCGGTGGGTTGGATACTTCGTACTGTGCAAAATATCTTTCCAAAGAAAAAGGATATGAAGTACATGCGGTGAGCGTAAACACAGGAGGGTTTTCAGTAGAGGAAATTGCTGCAATAGAAGAGAAAGCAATACAATTGGGGGCAAGTTCCTATACTTCAATTGATGCGGTACAGACGTTTTATGAAAAAGTGGTGAAATACCTCATTTTTGGGAATGTGCTAAAAAACAATACCTATCCTTTATCTGTTAGTGCAGAACGAATTATACAAGCCATTGAAATTGTAAATCACGCCAAAAAAGTAGGTGCCAAATATATTGCACATGGAAGTACGGGAGCTGGAAATGACCAAGTTCGGTTTGATATAATTTTCCAAATCATAGCTCCAGAAATAGAAATCATCACCCCTATTAGGGACAACAAACTGGCAAGAGAGGCAGAGATAGCCTATCTACAGGAAAACGGAGTGGATTATCCATGGGAGAAAGCCAAATACTCCATCAATAAAGGACTTTGGGGCACTTCTGTTGGTGGTGAGGAAACCTTGACATCAAATTTACCTTTACCAGACAGCGCGTATCCAAGCCAGTTACAGGAAAAAAATCCTGTGGATATTAAACTTACATTTAATAACGGCGAACTAATTGCCATTGATGGTAAAACTGATACCCCCGTGAACAATATTACCAAATTGGATGCCTTGGCTTCCACATATGCAATTGGAAGAGATATTCATGTAGGTGACACCATTATCGGCATAAAAGGAAGGGTTGGTTTTGAAGCCCCGGCTTCTTTGATTATTATTAAGGCACACCATTTATTGGAAAAACACACCTTGAGCAAATGGCAGCAATACCAAAAAGAGCAACAAGGAAATTTCTATGGCATGTTATTGCATGAAGGAAATTATTTGGATGAAGTAATGCGGAATATTGAAGTTTTCCTTACCGATACACAAAAGAACGTTTCAGGTGATGTATTAGTTAGCCTGCATCCATATAGATTTGAATTGAACGGAATCAATTCCAAACACGACTTGATGAACGCTTCCTTTGGAACGTATGGAGAGGTAAATAAAGGTTGGACTGCGGATGATGCCAAAGGCTTCATCAAAATACTTTCCAACGCAGGAAAAATATATAACCACGTAAATCAAAACAATGATTAAGGCAGGTATAATAGGAGGTTCTGGATATACAGGTGGAGAATTGATTAGAATTCTATTAAACCACCCAGAAGTACAAATAGATTTTGTGTACAGTACCACAAGAGCTGGCAAGCCTGTTGTATCTGCCCATCCAGACTTATTGGGACTAACTGACCTATCATTCTCTGGTGATGTGAATTTAGAAATTGATGTTGTTTTTCTTTGTTTGGGACATGGAAATTCTACTGCCTTTTTAAAGGAACATTCCTTTTCAGCAAGCACCAAAATCATAGACCTCAGCAACGATTTTAGATTAGAGAACGATGCCAATTTTGGTGGAAAGGAATTTGTTTATGGTCTGCCAGAAACCAATAAGGATAAAATCAGCACAAGCAATTATATCGCAAACCCAGGTTGTTTTGCCACGGCAATTCAATTGGCCTTATTGCCTTTGTCAAAAGCAGGGTTGTTGCAAAATCAAATACATATAAATGCGGTTACAGGAAGTACGGGTGCAGGGATAAAACCTTCGGCAACCACACATTTTAGTTGGCGAAACAATAATGCAAGTTGGTACAAGCCATTTACCCACCAGCATTTGGGCGAAATAGGTGAAAGTTTAAGTTCATTTGATAATGAAGTGGGTGAGCTTTTCTTTTTGCCCAACAGAGGAAACTTTGCAAGAGGTATATTGGCAACAGCTTATACAAGCTGTGATAAAAGTTTAGAAGAAATCAAAGCAATATATCTAGCATTTTACGCTGATGCTTTGTTTACCCAAATAGCAGATGAGCCCATTGCCCTAAAACAAGTGGTGAACACCAATCAATGCCATATACACCTTCACAAACATGAAGGCACTTTGTTGGTGACGTCAATAATAGATAATTTATTAAAAGGAGCATCAGGACAAGCAGTGCAAAACATGAATTTGATGTTTGGTTTTGATGAGAGTGAGGGGTTAAAATTAAAAGCTGGGGCTTTTTAAAAAAAGTATGAAGTAGTTGGTGACAGCAAACACAAGTTTAATGTGAATCAAAAAACAAATGTCAGGTCTAGCATGTCACACTGAGCGCAGTCGAAGTGCAAAACCTATTAGGAGTTAATTGCATATAGTTCTCAACTCCACTCTAATAGACAAAAAACGAACAACAAACAACCAAGGTATGAAAATAGCAATCATAGGAGCAGGGAATTTAGGATTGGCAATCGCCAAAGGAATATTGCATTCCAACGGCGCAACAACCATGTACCTAACAAAAAGGAATACAAGTGACATCAAAGAATTTGAAAAGTATGGCAATGTCACCGTAACATCGGACAACCGTGAAGCAGTTAAAAATTCTGATGTCCTGATTTTTGCCGTTCAACCTGGGCATTTGGAAAAAATATTGGATGACATTAAAGATTTGCTCACTGAAAATCATGTTCTAATTTCCACCATTACAGGTTTTGACATTGGTAAAATCGAAAGCATTTTGGGCACCGATAAAAACATCATTAGAAGCATGCCCAATACCGCTATCTCTGTAGGCAAATCCATGACTTGTATCTGTAGCAATGAAAAAGGAAAGAAGAAAATCGATTTGGCAAAAGCAATTTTTGACCGCATGGGGCATTCCTTAGAAATTCCTGAAGAACAAATGCAGGCGGCCACAGTTATCTGTGCCAGTGGTATTGCTTTTTGGATGCGATTGATACGCGCCACTACACAAGGTGCCATTCAGTTAGGTTTTGATGCCAAAGAAGCTCAGGAATTAGCCATGCACACTTGTAATGGAGCAGCAAGTCTGTTGGTAGAATCTGGAAGCCATCCAGAAGAAGAAATAGATAAAGTAACCACGCCTAAAGGTTGTACCATAGAAGGATTGAATGAAATGGAACACCAAGGGCTGAGTTCTTCATTGATAAGAGGAATAGTGACTTCATTTGAAAAAATAAGTCAAATTAAAAAAGGACAATTATGAAAATGTTTGATGTATATCCCCTGTATGATGTAACCCCAGTTTCTGCCAAGGGCAACGTGGTTACTGACAAAAAGGGAAAAGAGTATTTGGATTTCTATGGTGGTCACGGAGTAATTTCCATTGGACACTCTCATCCCCATTATCTAAAAAGAATAAAAGAGCAATTGGACAATATTGGGTTTTATAGCAATTACATCAAAAACCCGTTGCAACATGAACTGGCCACCAAATTAGGGAAATTATCATCCTGTAAAAACTACAATCTTTTTCTCTGTAATTCTGGCGCAGAGGCCAATGAAAATGCATTGAAACTGGCATCGTTCCAAACAGGGAAATCCAGAGTCATATCATTCAGCAATAGTTTTCATGGAAGGACTTCTGCTGCAGTTGCCGCTACTGACAATGAAAAAATAAATGCCCCTATTAACAAACAACAAAAGGTGACCTTTTTACCTTTTGATGATATTCAAGCTTTTACATCAGAAATTGAGAAAGGAGATGTTTGCGCCGTAATTTTGGAAGCCATTCAAGGCATTGGAGGTTTAGATGAGCCATCAACCGAATTCTTTAAAAGCATTGCAAAGCTTTGCAAAAAAAATGGCGTGATACTTATCGCTGATGAAATCCAGTGCGGATATGGTAGAAGTGGTAAATTCTTTGCATTTCAGCACCATGATATTAAACCAAATATCATTACCATTGCCAAAGGCATGGGGAACGGTTTTCCCGTAGGTGGTGTGTTGATACATGAAGACATAAAAGCTTCTTATGGTGCTTTAGGGACTACTTTTGGAGGGAATCATTTGGCTTGCGTGGCATCTATGGCCGTGCTTGAAGTCATGAAAAAAGAAAACTTGGTGAAAAATGCCGCCAATCTTTACGATTACTTTAAAGCCAGAGCCATCGCAATTCCGCAAGTGAAAAAAATTAAAGGAAAAGGGTTGATGTTGGGATTGGAGTTTGATTTTGAAGTGGCAGAACTCAGAAAAAATTTAATTTTCAATCAGGCACTTTTTACAGGTGGGGCAAAAAACAAGTATTTATTGCGAATTTTACCTCCTTTAAACATTACCAAGAACGATATTGATCTATTTTTTGATGCCTTAAAAGCAGAATTAGCATGAGCCAACATTTAGACATACAGACAAGAAATGCCGTTCTCAATACCATGGCGGTATTGATCAAAAGGGAGCAAGCTGCCATTTTAGAGGTCAATAAAAAAGACATGGCCAATTATAATGGTGACGATATTGCCATGAGAGACCGCCTAAAAGTGGATGATGGTAAAATTGATGGCATGATCCTTTCTCTACAACAATTAGCGGAAATGGACGACCCATTGGGAGTGGAACGGTTCCATTTCAACCATGAGAATGGCATGCAGGTGAGCAACAGAACATCTTCATTTGGCTCAGTCCTCATCATTTATGAATCTAGACCAGATGTGACCATTGAAGCGGCGGGAATTGCATTTAAATCGGGCAATAAAATAATTTTAAAAGGTGGCAAAGAATCCATTCTAAGCAATTTATTCTTGGTCAATCTATGGCATCAAGCATTAAAAGAGAACAACGCTTCAGAAAAATGGGTAGAATATTTACAGTTTGACAGAAAACAGACACAGGCATTTTTAGAAAACCCGACCCAAAAAATTGACCTTATTGTACCTCGTGGCGGTGAACGATTGATTGCTTTTGTAAAGCAACACGCAACTTGCCCCGTAATTGTTAGTGGCAGGGGCAATAACTTCTTGTTTGTCGACAAAGAGGCCGATGCAAAAATGGCAATGGACATTATCCTTAATGGAAAGATCACAAAAATTTCCGCTTGTAATGCCTTGGATAAAGTATTGATTCATGCTGATTTTCCAAACAAGGAAACCTTCATTAAAGAATTAATTTCTGAATTACAGCAAAGCGATGTTGAAATTTTGACCGATGATGCCTATGCTACTTTTGATGGAACTTCAAAAATTGAAACAGAATCAGTTTGGTTTGAAGAATTTCTGGATTATAAAATCGTAATTGGGGAAGTAACAGGATTGGATGAGGCTGTATCAAAAATAAACAAATACGGAGGTGGGCATTCAGCCGTCATTATAACAAAAGATAAAAATGTAGCCATGACCTTTATGGACTCCGTGGATTCAGCAGCGGTATATCACAATGCCTCTACCAGATTTACGGATGGAGGACAATTTGGAATGGGTGCAGAACTAGCGATAAGTACAGATAAATTACACCAAAGGGGACCATTGGGCCTGCAGCATTTGGTGACCAACAAATGGTATATTCTAGGTGATGGACAAATAAGATAAAATGGAAATTTCGAAAGCAAATAAAGAGTTAAATAAAGCTGGGCTTCAATTCTTCTATTCAAGTTTTGAAAACAATTTTTTTGATTCCATGTCGAATGAAATCGTCACAACCTATGAGCCAAGAATTAACGAACTAAAAGCTCAAATCAAATCAGATAAAAAAGCACTAGGTTACATGAAGCATATGGAACTTTTTATGCTAGAAGAAAAACTACTAGCTATTTCCAAAATGAGAATTGTACATGCTTATATTCATTTTGAAATTCATTTAAAACAATTAATCAGACTTTGTTATAGTGAATTTGAAAATATTAATAAAACGCCACTAAATAGATGGGATTTAATTAAAGCCTTTCTAAAATCAAAAGACATTATTTTACAAGAAATATCAAATTACGATCAAATAAATCAATTACGATTATTAAATAATGTGATTAAACACTCTGGTGATTCAACTCACAAAACCATTACGGGCTTTAGTGAATTTAAAAACAAAAAAACATTCACACATACAGATTTAAATCAATTTTATACTAGAATTGAATATAGTGGTTCCAATTTTTTAAAATCTTTAGTAAACCAGATAAATAGAGATTTGTTCGAATTTGATGATTTAAAACTAGAAACAATCAGCGGAAGATTATCAAAAAGAATGAGTAATGAAACTATTGATAAACTCATAGAAAAACTAGACACAAAGAAAAGATGAAAAAGCGAATTTTACTAAAAATTGGCACCAATACTTTGACCAAGGAAACCGATCATATTTC
>CAYNLI010000078.1:8765-14506 GCA_964398035.1 uncultured Flavobacteriaceae bacterium
GAATTTTACTAAAAATTGGCACCAATACTTTGACCAAGGAAACCGATCATATTTCCAGAGGTAAGATTGAGGATATTGGTAGGCAGATTGCATCGCTTAAAGACGAACACGAGTTCATCGTAGTCAGTTCTGGCGCTATAGCCGCAGCTAAACAATTTGTAAAATTGGAGCATAACGGAGCAGAAATAAATGTGAAACAAGCTTTGGCAGCTATAGGTCAACCACATTTAATGCGAATGTTCCAAGAAAATTTTAGAGAATTGGGGCTTTTTACCTCACAATGTCTGTTGTCGTATTCAGATTTTGAAAACCCTGCTTCTAAAGCAAATATAAAGAACACCATAGATGTGTTGGTGGAAAACAATTTTATCCCCATCATCAATGAAAACGACACCGTGGCAACAGATGAAATAAAATTTGGGGACAATGATAAATTGGCAGCACTTACCGCTGTACTTTTAAAAGTAGATTTATTGATTATCGCCACCAATACAGATGGCATTTACACCAAAGAGTCCCTTAAAAACAATAACCCAAAAACCATTGCATCAGTTTCTGATATTTCACAACTGACCAATGAAATCAGCATTGAGAAATCGTCTCATGGAACGGGAGGAATGGCCTCTAAAATTGAAGCTTCATCCATAGCTAAACAGCACAATATTGAAACTTGGATCGTGAACGGGTTAAAGGATAATTTTATCATCAATGCTATTGAAAAGAATAGTAATTACACTAAAATCAATTAGGATATGAAACATTACTTGTCCGTAAAAGATATTGACTCCTTACCAAATTGGGTAAAAGAAGCCAGAGATATAAAAGCAAATCCTTTGGCAAATAAAGCCCTAGGAAAAGACAAAACCATTTGCCTATTATTTTTCAACAACAGTCTTAGAACACGATTAAGTACTCAAAAAGCAGGTTTGAATTTGGGTATGGATGTCATTGTGATGAACTTTGGTGGCGAGGGTTGGGCATTAGAATATGAAAACGGCACAATAATGGACCAAGGCAAAGCTGAGCATGTAAAAGAAGCCGCACAAGTAGTTTCTCAATATGCAGATATTATTGCCATTCGTGCTTTTGCTTCCTTAACTGATAAAGAAAAAGACGAGTCGGAAGAAGTTTTAACTGCCTTTACAAAATACGCCACCGTACCTATTGTGAATATGGAAAGTTCAGTTGGGCATCCACTACAAGCTTTGGCAGACGCCATTACCCTTGACGAACAAAACATAAAGAAGAAGCCAAAAGTGGTGCTTTCATGGGCACCCCATCCAAAGGCATTGCCACATGCGGTAGCAAACTCCTTTGTGGAAATGATGCAGCTACAAGATGCTGATTTTGTAATTACACATCCTAAAGGATATGAGCTATCCAAGGATATTACTAAGAATTCGAAAATTGAGCACGACCAAAACAAAGCCTTTGAAAATGCCGATTTTGTTTACGTGAAAAATTGGAGTAGTTATTTTGATTATGGTAAGGTGTTGCATCAAGATACAAATTGGACAATTACCAAAGAGAAGTTAGGGAATGCTAAATTTATGCATTGCTTACCTGTACGTAGAAATGTTGTGGTAGCTGATGAAGTGTTGGATAGTGACCAATCCCTTGTTATTGAACAGGCCAACAATAGAACCTATTCAGCACAAACTGTTTTGAAGAAAATTCTTGAAAACTTATTAAGATGAACAAAAAGGAAAAAAATGAAACTTAAAGATAAGGTCTGTATAATTACCGGAGCAACAAGTGGTATGGGAAAGGCCATAGCGGAAACTTTTGCAAAGGAAGGAGCTAAACTAATTCTTTCGGGACGAGATGCGGAAAGAGGCGAAGCGTTGTGCAATCAATTAAAAGATTCAATCTTTGTTTCAGGGGATATAAGTCAGGAAGCAAATAATGAAAAATTGGTGAAAGCGGCTATCAGCAATTTTGGAAAACTTGATATTCTATCTCTTAATGCAGGTATTTTGGGACTAGGGAATATTATAGACCTATCGGCTTCTACATGGCACAATACATTGGATACCAATCTAAGTTCCATATTCTACCTATCCAAATATGCACTTCCGCATTTGTTGAAAGCAAATAAGGGTAATATCCTGATCAATTCATCAATTGCTGCTTTTAAAAGTTTTCCAAATCATCCAGCTTATTGCGCTTCTAAGGCAGCCGCAGTGGCATTAATGAAGCAAATGGCCGTTGAGTACGCACCACGGGTAAGAGTAAACGCCATGTGCCCTGGCCCTGTTGACACACCATTGTTATGGGATTCGGCAAAAGCTTTTGAAAACGCTGATGCAGCAGTGAAAAACGCTAAAAAAGCAACTTTACTTCAAAGGTTGGGCACGCCCGAAGATATCGCAAAATTGGCCCTTTTTCTTGTATCAGAAGATTCTGCTTGGATTACTGGAAGCGCAATGACCATTGATGGGGGAATATTGAATTCATAATTTGAACAAAGAACATGAAACCAAAATTAGCTATAGTAAAAATTGGAGGTAACGTCATCGAGAATGAAACAGAACTAGTTAAGTTCCTAGCTTCGTTTTCCATGATGGAAGAACCAAAAATATTGGTGCATGGTGGTGGAAAATTAGCTACTGAACTAGGTAAAAAACTGGGTATTGAATCCAAAATGGTCGGTGGGAGAAGAATTACCGATGCGCAAAGCCTTGAACTGATTACTATGGTGTACGGCGGACTGGCCAACAAAAATATTGTGGCACAACTGCAAGCTAAAAATTGCAATGCCATTGGCTTATCTGGAGCAGATGGCAACAGCATAAAAGCACATAAAAGACCCGTAAAAGAAATTGATTATGGTTTTGTGGGCGATATAGATGGGATAAATCAAGAAACCATTTCAAAATTAATTGCATCAGGGTTTGTTCCTGTTTTTTGTGCAATTTCACATGACGGCAATGGACAACTATTGAATACCAACGCGGATACCATTGCTTCAGAAATCGCTATTGGAATGAGTGCTCAATATGACACCACACTCTACTATTGTTTTGAGAAAAAAGGAGTCTTGATGGATGTTGCCGATGAAAATTCAGTTATTGAACATATCGATTCCAATTCATACCAAGAATTACTAGATCAAAAAATTATAGCAGACGGGATGCTTCCAAAAATGCACAACTGTTTCCATGCCTTGAACAACAAGGTGCAGAAAGTTTGCATTGGGGATATTTCTATGCTAGATACCAAATCAATCTTATTTACAACCTTGACCTTATGAGCAATTCACAAAATACATTGGCCCAAGAGGCGATTGAACTGCTGAAAAAATTGATATCAATTCAGTCCTTTTCATCAGAAGAAGATCAAACAGCAACCGCAATTGAAGAATGGTTCACAGCTCATCAAATTCCGTTTAAAAGAGAACAAAACAATGTATACGCTTTCAATAAATATTTTGACGAAAGCAGACCCACACTTTTGCTCAATTCTCATCATGATACGGTAAAACCGAATTCTGCCTATACCAAAGACCCTTTTCATGCCCATGTGGAAAATGGGAAGTTATTTGGTTTGGGAAGCAATGATGCTGGTGGTTGTCTGGTATCTCTCATTGCAACCTTTACGCACTTTTATGCTGCCGAAAGCCTAAACCACAATATCATTATTGTAGCATCTGCCGAGGAAGAAAGCTCGGGACCCAACGGGTTGAACAGCATGCTGTCCATTCTTCCAAAAATTGACGTTGCCATTGTGGGAGAACCTACATTAATGAACTTGGCAATCGCTGAAAAAGGCCTCGTGGTTTTTGATGCCGAGGTAAAAGGAACACCGTCCCATGCTGCGCACCCCAATGATGACAATGCACTTTACAACAGTATAAAGGTGTTGGAGTGGTTTAAAAATTACACATTTGATAAGGTTTCCGATGTTTTGGGCGAAGTAAAACTGACCGTCACCCAAATCAATGGAGGAAGCCAACACAATGTGGTGCCTGCCAAAGTAGATATGGTTATAGACGTTAGGGTAAACGATTGCTACAGCAATAAGGAAATCGCTGATGTTTTGGAAAAAGAAGCCCCTTGCGAATTAAAACCACGATCATTACGATTAAATTCGTCCGCAATAGATAAAAATCATGCATTGGTAAAATCTGGTTTGGCCTTGGGAAGGACATCTTATGGTTCTCCTACCCTATCAGACCAAGCAGCTTTAAGTTGTCAGTCCTTAAAATTAGGCCCTGGCGATAGCACACGTTCGCATTCAGCAGATGAATTTATTTATGTGAATGAAATTGAAGAAGGAATAGAAATTTACATTAAAATATTAAAAGGATTTCTTCTATAAAGTTATAAAAGGGAAAGTAAAAATTTAACATAAATTATAAAGTTCAAGCTCAAAACTCAAGTTCAAAACAGTTAGAATTTAAAAATTAATGTCCGTTCGAGCGGAGTCGAGAACTATTCAATAGATTCCCGTCTTCACGGAAATGACAAAAAAAGATAAAAAATGAAACTCTGGGACAAAGGATTTAGTACCGATAAAAAAATAGACCATTTTACCGTGGGCAATGATAGGGAACTGGATATGCTCTTGGCCAAGTATGATGTAATTGCTTCCAAGGCCCATGCAAAAATGCTGGGTAAAATCGAGTTACTTTCGGATAAGGAAACTGTAGATTTAGTAACTGAATTGGATAATATTGCAACATCCATAGAAGAAGGCAGCTTTACCATTGAAGATTCTTTTGAGGATATGCATTCCAAAATCGAGTTTCTATTGACTGATAAATTAGGTGATACTGGTAAAAAAATACACACGGCACGATCTAGAAACGACCAAGTTTTAGTGGCCATGCATTTGTACCTAAAAGATGAGTTGACGGAAATAAAAAACCAGACAAAAGAATTGTTTGATTTATTATTAAATCTTGCCGAAGAGCATAAAGAAGTGCTTCTCCCTGGATACACACACTTACAAATTGCAATGCCTTCTTCTTTTGGGCTTTGGTTTTCCGCCTATGCAGAAAGTTTAGTGGATGATTTGTATTTTATTGATGCCGCATACAAAGTAGCCGACCAAAATCCGTTGGGAAGTGCAGCTGGTTATGGAAGTTCTTTCCCTATAGACAGAAATTTTACTACCAAGGAAATGGGTTTTGCAACCATGAAATACAATGTGGTAGCTGCGCAAATGGGCAGGGGGAAAGTAGAAAAAGCCACTGCTTTTGGGATGAGCAGTATTGGTGCTACAGTATCCAAAATGGCAATGGACATTTGCCTGTATATGAGCCAGAACTTTAATTTTATCTCTTTCCCAGATGAATTGACTACGGGCAGTAGTATAATGCCCCACAAGAAAAACCCAGATGTTTTTGAGTTGATACGGGCCAAGTGCAACAAGATACAATCGGTTCCCAACCAATTAATCTTGATTACCAATAATCTCCCCAGTGGGTATCACAGGGATCTGCAATTGGTAAAAGAAGTGATTGTGCCTGCCATTCAAGATTTAAAAGCTTGTTTGGAATTACTGACTTTCAGCCTTAAAGAAATTAAAGTGAACAAAGGGATATTGGAAGATCCAAAATACGATTATCTCTTTAGTGTGGATACCTTGAATGAGCTGGTCCAAAACGGAATGCCTTTTAGAGATGCCTATAAAAAAATGGGCATGGAAATCAATGAAGGTACTTTTACTCCTAAGAGAGATATTAGTCACTCTCATGAGGGCAGTTTGGGGAATCTGTGTTTGGAAGAGATTAGAGC
>CAYNLI010000079.1:0-14121 GCA_964398035.1 uncultured Flavobacteriaceae bacterium
TTTGCTAACTGTAGTTGTACCTCGCTTGGTTTTTTGTAAAGCCCAATGGAATCATGCAAGCCTGAAATAATCATATGTTCCAGTGAATGGTGTCCTGTAAATTTATCAGTCATGGAAGGGGTGAAATAGCCCATCTTTTCTTTAATGTCCCAAACACTTTCCCCATTTCCTTTTTTTTGTCCAAAAAGATACAGTTCTTGTCCATACCCCTTGCTGTTATCTCCTGTAATCATGGATAAAATGGTAGTTTTTCCACTTCCATTTTTTCCTATCAGTTGCCAAAATTCTCCCGGTTTTATTTCCCAATCAATGTTTTGAAATACTGGTTTTCCATCAAAGCTCACAGATACATTTTTCAATGCGATCAAGGTTTTCCCTTTATAGCTATATGAATGTAGGGGAGAGGGGACAGGGTTGTTAGAATTGATGGAACTAACATCCTTGCCACCTAAAATAGAAATTGGATTTTTGTGAAAAGTAAGTGTTTTACCTTCTAAACTGGCATGAAGTGTAATAAACGGTAAAAGGTCAGTTTTTCTACTGATTAATTGTACTATACTTGTTTTTTTATAAACGTTTTCTAGTTGTTTTTTTAGTTCTTTTTTGGAATCGGTATCTAAATTATCAAAAGTATTGTCCAGCACAAGAAAATCTGGATTTATATTGAGCAAATGTTTTAATAGTGCTTTCTTTTGCTCTCCACTGGACATAGATTTTAAAGATTGTGATGTCTCACTTGTAATTTTCTTATGACCATGTCGTTCCTCTTCATCTATTAGTTTAACTAAGGCCAATTTAGAGAATAATGCACCTTGTAGCCCATGTAGTTCTTCAAAGCCTTGCGGTACATCCTCTTTTAAAAGTGTGTTGATAAAATGCTCCTTATTGGATAGATTGTTTATAAATATGGCCCAGTGTTTTTTCGGGTTCATGAACGCTTTTTTATGAAAAGGAAATTTATGGATTATTGGGCATAAACCCTAAAAATATGCACTGGATTGTCTTTGTACATTGTGGTTCTGTCCAAATGCATTCCATTGTTCATTGCTACTTTCTGAGATGGAATATTATCCACATGAATTATAGAAATCAAAGATTTTGCCAGTTGCTTCTCAAAAGCAAACTGTTTACACTTTTCAACGGCTTCTGTGGCGTAGCCATTTTTCCAATAACGTGGTAAGATGGAATACCCAATTTCTAATTCTTCTATGTAGTCAACAGTTTGTATTAACAAACCACACTGACCAATAAATGAGTTTGTGTTTTTGTTGACTAAGGCATTCATGCCGCCCAAGTTGTTCTTGTAGCGGTAAAAAGCATTGTTGAACCACTCTTGGCAAGCTATTTTAGGTTCTGGTTGCTCACCTTTCCAAAATTGTGTTGATAAAGGCTCTTCATGGAACGGTAGCCAAGCGTTAAAATCATTGGGTTTCAATTTTCTAAAGAGCAGCCTATTGGTTTCTTCACCTTCAAGAAGATAATTCATCACTAAAATTGATTATTGCTTTGAATATACTATGCTATCGCCAACCTTTAGGCTCCATTTTTCAACAAGACCAGCATTGAGTTCCAAAACATATTGGACAGGAACTTGTGATGATAAACCAGTTTCATCAAAAGGATTGGTATTTTCTTGAAAACTGGCAATTTTTAAATCAGCAGCAATAAAAACAATGTCCAATGACATTTTGGTGTTCTTCATGTAGAAAGAATGCATGGCTTCTTCTGGAAAAATAAAAAGCATCCCTTGGTTTTCTTCCATTGCATCACGATACATGAGTCCAGTTTGGGTCTCATATTCGCTGTCTGCAATTTCAATATTCAATTGGGTCAGGATAGAATCCGTCTCTGCTTTATAAATGGCAAGCTCTCCTTCTTTATTGAAAGTAATGGGTTCTATTTTCACTACTTTTTTGGACTCATTCTTACATGAAGTCTGTATAAACAATGAGGTAATCAATAAGAAAAGATACCATCTAATTTTCATACTGAACGTTGTTTTGTTATGATTTGGATTTTAATATGTTGGATTTAAACATAAAGAACAACCCAATCAATATAAAAGGAATGCTCAACCATTGTCCTGTTGATAATAACCCAAGAGAATCCTCAAAACCACCTTGGCTTTTCTTTACATATTCTACAAAGAACCTTACCGTCCAAAGCAATACTAAAAATAAACCAAAAAGAAATCCAGATTGATTTTTCTTATCAGTCTTCCAATAAAGGAAGTAAAGAATCAGGAATATAAAAATATAACATAACCCTTCATACAATTGTGCTGGGTGTCTATAGGGTATGCCCTCTAAATAGGTTGAAAACTCAGGATTGTTTTCTATGGCGGCATAGGCGGCATTAACAGTTTTTTCTTTGGTAATGGCCATTGCCCTTGAAGCTGGCATATCATCAGAATCACGAATAAAACGGGTGGCAAGTGCAAAAGTGCCATCAGTTATTTTTCCGTTGATTTCTGAATTAAAGAAATTTCCTAAGCGTACACAAAAGGCTCCAATTGCTGCAGGAACAACCATGCGGTCCAAAAGCCATAATAATTTAAATCCTTGGAATTTACGGGTGTATAAATACAGGCCAATAATAATACCGATGGTAGCTCCATGACTAGCCAGACCTGTAAAACCAGTAAAATCATACCCTTTTATAAAACCGAATATAGCACCTCTGGAATTCTCCCTAATAGGTAATAGAATTTCCATTAAATGATTTTGATAATATGGCCAATCATAGAAAAAGACATGACCTAATCTTGCGCCCAACATGGTAGCCAATACAGTATGAATGAAAAGAGAATCCAATTCTTCCACGGATTTTTTTTCATTCTCGAAGATTCGTTTCATAATGAACCATCCCAGTGCAAAGGCAGCAATCCATAATAGATTGTAATATTTTATCTGTATTGGCCCAAGGTTGAACAACGTTTCATTTGGGTTCCAATTAAATCCTAAAAAGTACATAGTAGTTGTTTTGGATGGCTAATATAGGTATTTAGAAAGAAAAAGAATTTTGTATTTTGGGTAAATTAGGTTCTTTTATAAGTATGTTGCTAAGGTACAGGGTCGTACCCTTTTCCACCCCAAGGATTACAGCTAAAAATACGTTTTATGGCCAACCAACTTCCTTTAAAAAGACCATGTTTTTTTAAGGCTTGCAATGTATAATGGGAACAGGTTGGGGAATACCGACATGTGGCCGGTGTTAATGGTGAAATTATGATTTGGTACAGCCTTACCAAAAGAACAAAAGGGGCTATCAGTATTTTTTTCACTTGCACTACTGTTTCTATAAATATCAGTAATATTTTGATATAGTGATTGTTTTTTTATGTCTCTGCTTATTTTATTATGGATATCACCTAAAATTTCAATCTGAAAATTGATTAAGTTCTATGTTCATAAAATTGATAACAGTACTGTTATGAGAGGCTAAAGGTGGTTCCTTCTTTTCCGTCTTTTAATTGAATGCCCAGTGCTGCCAATTGATCTCTTATCTTATCTGAAGTGGCAAAATCTTTATTGCTACGAGCTTCATTTCGTAATTGAATCAATAAATCAACGGTCCCAGATAATTTATCTGAATTGTTATCATCTACATTGCTATTTTCCAATCCTAGAATATCAAACACAAAAGCATTCATATATTGCTGCAGTTGTGTTTTGTCCTTTTCTGTAATGCTATCTTGTCCTTCTTTAATTAGATTGATGTGTTTAACGGCGTCAAATAACTGTGCAATAAGAATAGGTGTGTTAAAGTCATCATTCATTGCATTGTAACACTTTTGTGTCCATTCAGAAACATTAAAATCTGAAGTAGTGCCAGTTTCCAAATTATCTAATGTGGAAAAGGAATCCATCAATTTATGAAACCCTTTTTCAGAAGCTAAAAGTGCATCATTGCTTAAATCCAAGATACTTGCATAATGTGCCTGCATCATAAAGAAACGAACTGCTGAGGGTGTAAAAGGTTTGCTCAAAATTTTATTTTCTCCAGAAAACATTTCATTGGGCAAAATATTGTTTCCTGTTGATTTCGCCATTTTTTTACCGTTCAGGGTAAGCATATTGGCGTGCATCCAGTACTTTACAGGTGATTTTCCGTTACTGGCTTCTGCTTGGGCAATTTCACATTCATGATGCGGGAATTTAAGATCCATGCCACCACCGTGAATGTCAAAAGATTCACCTAGATATTTGGTGCTCATGGCCGTGCATTCTAAATGCCACCCTGGAAAACCATCTCCCCAAGGAGAAGGCCATCTCATAATATGTTGTGGCTCTGCTTTTTTCCACAGGGCAAAATCTTGAGGGTTCTTTTTATCACTCTGGGCAGTAAGCTCCCTGGTATTGGCTATCATATCTTCAAGCTTTCTACCACTTAGTTTTCCGTAATTGTGAGTTTCATTGAATTTGACTACATCAAAATAGACAGACCCATTAATTTCATAGGCATATCCTTTTTCTAGTATATCCTTAATAATTTCAATTTGCTCTATAATGTGCCCAGTAGCTGTAGGTTCTATACTTGGGGGTAAAAAATTGAATTTTTGTAGTGTATTGTGAAAATCAACCGTATAGCGCTGTACCACTTCCATAGGTTCAATTTGCTCCAACCTTGCTTTTTTGGCAATTTTGTCCTCGCCTTCATCAGCATCGTTTTCTAAATGACCAGCATCAGTAATATTGCGTACAAACCGTACTTTATATCCCAAATGCTTTAGATATCTAAAAATCATGTCAAAGGACATAAAGGTTCTGCAATTTCCCAAATGCACATTGCTATATACAGTAGGTCCACAAACGTACATGCCTACATGGCCTTCATTTATGGGTTTAAAAATTTCTTTACTGTTGGATAAGGTGTTGTATATTTTAAGGGTTTGGTCTTTGTACAGTTGCATACTATGAAAAACGGTTAAAAATTGGTTTCTAAGTTGATGTAATCTAAAAATTCCCTACGTGTGGTCTCTTCCTTAAATTTTCCTCCGTATTCTGCTGTGACGGTGCTACTGTCTATATCTCTAATGCCTCTAGAATTTACACAAAGATGTTTGGCATCTATAACGCAGGCAACATCATCTGTTCCCAATACTTTTTGGAGTTCTTTTACAATCTGTATGTTTAACCTTTCCTGTACTTGGGGTCTTTTGGCATAGTAATCCACTATGCGGTTCATTTTGGAAAGCCCTATAACAGTTCTTTTAGAGATATAGGCTACATGTGCCTTCCCAACAATAGGAAGTAAATGATGCTCACAAGTGGAATAAAGCGTAATGTTCTTTTCCACTAGCATTTCACCATACTTGTATTTGTTTTCAAAAGTGGACGATTTTGGTTTACGGTTTGGATGAAGACCTCCAAAAATTTCTTTTACAAACATTTTAGCAACACGTTTTGGAGTTTCTTTTAAACTGTCATCATCCAAATCCAAGCCTAGAGTGAGTAAAATTTCGGTTACATTTTTTTGGATGACATTAATTTTTTCATCATCATTTAATAAAAAGGCATCTTTTCTTAAAGGTGTATCAACAGATGAAGAAACATGATCGTTTCCTACATCTTCATATTGTTCTTCCAGTGTACTGTCCAATTTCATAAAAACTCTTTAAAAGAGGAGCAAATATATACATAATATGGCACTTAATACCACATTCAGGGGGTTACACAACATAAATTAGTGTTAAGGAAATACGTGGTTTATTTTAGACATTCCAAAACTTACACCTGCTAATGATAAAGTACGGTCTTGTTATTTTAACGACCCTGATTCTTGGGATTTTTGTTGTATCTGCTCAGATTTCACCAGATTGCACCAATGCTATTCCTATTTGTAATAACACACCGATAAACGGTGGTGCTTATGATTTTGGGATAGATGATTTTAATGGTGCCTCTAAAACAGGGTGTCTGGAACAAGCAACAACAATGGGTACCATTGAATCTAATTCTGGATGGTATAGATTTAAAACCAATGCTTCTGGGCAATTGGGTTTTAATATAGGTTTTGATTCTTCTGAAGATTGGGATTTTGCATTGTATAAAACGAACGATTGTAATAATTTGGGAGAACCAATTCGGTGTAATTTCTTTGATAATGCGGAAAATAGCTCCTTTATTGGAGTTGGAGAAGACCCAACTGGGACAGAAGACTCTATTCAATATGAAGATTGGATAAATGTTTCTCCAGGGGAAGATTATTATTTATTGGTCAACAATTTCAGCAATAATAATTCTGGATTTTCTATTCAATTTTCTGGGCCCATTTTTGAAACAAATCCATTTGATGCTTTGGACTGCTCCATCATCAGTAACCTTTTAGGTTCTCCTGTTGCAGCTTGCGAAAATGACGCTGTAGTTTTAGATGCAACAACAGCTACTGCAACACAATATAATTGGTATCAAGATACTGGTTTGGGTTTTCAGCAAATGGTTGGGGAAAATAGCTCAATATTAAATGTAATGACATCTGCACTGTACAGAGTGGAGGTGGTAACGTCAACAGGGAATATTTATAGTGATGTGCAAGTAGCGTTTTCAGTAGTCCCAATCGCTTTTTTAGTTACAGACGATGCATATTGCATGGATAGCAATAACAGTACTTATGACCTGTCTCAAAAAGATAATGAAGCATTGGGTTCTCAAAGTCCATCAGAGTTTATGGTAAGTTACCATAGTTCCCTTTCTGATGCAATGAACGGGTTTAATCTATTGCCAGAACAATATGTTACAATTGCTGGTACAGAGACCATTTATGTTAGGACTACGTCGTTGGCCAATCCTAAATGTTATGATGCTTCAAGACAATTTCAATTGACAACTGTAGAAACCCCAATATTAGATTTCCCTACGGAGGTTTTTTTATGTGATGATGTTGTATCCACTTCAATAGGGGATGCCACACCAAATGTTGGATATACTTATTTTTGGAATACAGGAGAAGTTAGCCCCACAATCAATGTTGCACAAGCAGGGACTTATGATGTGACCATTACCAATGAGGAGTCAGGAAAAGCATGTGCAGAAACTTTTTCTATTACAGTTTATATTTCTAAAGCTCCTGTTATTTCTGATGTATTGATAGAGGATAAGCGGAAATATAATACGGTGACCATAATGACCGATGTGGAAGGTGATTTTGAATATAGTATGGATGATGGAAACCCTCAATCAAAAAATATTTTTGAAGATGTGCTTCCCGGGGAACATCTAGTAACTATAAATGATTTAAATGGTTGTGGTTTTGTATCAGAAAATATTATGGTAGTTGGTTTTCCTAGATACTTTTCACCTAATGGAGATGGGGTCAATGACCAATGGGGAATTGTTGGGATGTCTGAACTTCAAGACCCAGTAATACATATTTTTGACAAGTTTGGTAAATTTTTGGGACAAATGGATGAGGACAATAAAGAATGGGACGGCACTTATAATGGCAAACAACTCCCCTCTACAGATTATTGGTTTAAACTTACATATATAGATTCATCAGGTCAACGTGTAGAAGCTAAATATGTTGAGAACCACTTCTCCTTGAGACGATAATTATTAGCATATTTTAATTTAAAAAGCACTTCATCGATTAACTGTCCAATTTATAGGTTAAAACATACTAAATGAAACATGTGTGAGTTATACTATAGATTGTAGTATAATATTAGCCCTAAGTCTATGCGAACACTCATTTGTTCTATATGTTTTTTATTCCTGTTTGTCTTTGGAGTAAATGCCCAAAATTCACCCGATTGTAGAAGTGCCATACCCGTTTGTGCTGATGTACCTATTTTAGGTTTTTCAAACGGTAGTGGTGATATTGATGATTTTGACCCAGATGTGATTACCAGTACAGGTTGCTTGGAAAAAGGGAGCGTAAGCTCAGCAAATATTGAGAACAACACTTCCTGGTATGTGTTTAGAGCAGGTACTAATGGTCAAGTTGGTTTTGATTTAGAAGCCTTGTCCGATACGGCCGAATGGGATTTTGCCGTTTATGGTCCTGATGTAGATTGTGCCGATATTAGTAATGGAACAGCACAGCCCATACGTTGTAATTATGAAGTGAACACCACATCCTTTACAGGTTTGGGAATAAATCCAGAGGATGGTCGTGTAGGAGCGCCATTTGTAGTGGGCAGCCAAAATACCTATGATGAATATATAGATGTACTGCAAGGAGAAATTTACTTTATTCTTATCAATAATTTTAACACCAACTTTGATGGTGACCCAGAACCTTTTTCATTAACATTTACAGGTCAATCTGTAGATGATGACCAAGATTCAGCTTTGGATTGTACACTTAGGGATGAATTTTTAGGATTGGATATTATAGCCTGTGAAGGTGATCCTGATATTATATTGAGTGGATTGCGCTCTCCGGCTGGACCAGCTATAGCTAATGTTATTTGGACTGTTGATTATGATGATGATGGAATGGTTGATGATACTTTAACAGGGACAGGTACATTTGGTGCAGAATTAATTGTGGCAAGCCCTAATTCTGGACGCTATTTTGTAGAGATACAAACTACTTTGGCCACTGTGATTACAGATGATATTTTAATAACCTTTTATGGAATTCCTGTTTTAGATAGGGTGGAAATTCTGGAAACAAACCTATCAACTGAAGTTGATGTGAATAATATTGAGATTATAACTGATGGTGATGGGGATTATGAATATGCCATTAATGGAGAAGAATTCCAAGATGACCCTATATTTCTTGATGTTCCTCCAGGTCTTAATACTGTTATTATAAATGACAAGAATGGATGTGGAATTACTGAACCTATAGAGTTTCTAGTGGTTGGGTATCCCAAATTCTTTACACCCAATGCGGATGGTATGCACGATGCATGGAACATTTTGGGGATAGAGACCCTTAATAACCCTGTGGTTTTTATATTTGATCGCTACGGAAAATTATTAAAACAAATTGATGAAACCACTATTGGTTGGGACGGCACATTCAATGGTAAACCAATGCCTTCTTCAGATTATTGGTTTAGGTTTGAATATGGTGAGGATGAACAAAATGATGGTATCATTGTGGCAAAGACCTTAAGAAGACACTTTTCTTTAGTGCGATAAAGAGTAATATGATGATATAAAAAAAGACCGCCAATTGGCGGTCTTTTACTTTTCTGTTTTTTATAATTCTTAGAAATTTACCGTGTACCCTAAAGTAATATTGGTGTTTATGTTATTGATCAAGGCGGTTGAGGTAAGTCCAGTATCAAACAATTGTTTATTGATATCTTGCTCTGTTCTATTGATTGATAAATCTAATCTATTGCCTCCAAAACGATATCCAATACCACCAGAGTATCCAGTTAAATCACCAATTGTGGTGCCATTGACATAAGGACTTTCTTCAAAACGGTAACCAGCTCTTAGGCTTACGGCATCAATTCTGTACTCACCGCCAATTCTATAAGAATTAACCTGCCCCAATTGATTGGAAATATAAGTGTTCTCTGACGCAAAACTGGGGTTACTGCTTGGGCGTAATTCTGCTTGTGACATATCTTGGTAGCCATAATCAAAACTTATAAGACCTTCCTTGCCAAAAATAATGGCGGCACTTCCTGTAAGTTTGCTAGGTGTTTTTATAGTATAGGCTTCAAATAGATTTACAATTCTAAAATCAATAAATCCAATATCACTATCAGCTAAGTCAGAATTGATGCGTTGTGAAGTGTCATCTGTTAAATGATACCAAGTAGGGGATTGGTAACTACCACCAATTCTAATATTGTCATTTAATTTTGCAATTCCGCCTAAGCTAAAAGAGAATCCTTCACCTTCTGAATGTAACAGATTGTCAAAATGTGTAAACTGAATTTCTGAGGCGGTATCATAACCTGTTTCTGTAAACTCGGTAATTTTATCATATAATACGGTATGGAAGTTCATTGAGGCACCTACATAAAGATTTTCTTGGTACTGCCCTCCAAAGTTTACAGTGAATTTGCTATTGTATCCTTTTGTGCTTTGAAAAAATTCTTGATTTACACTGCTATATTGCGCATTGGAAACATAAGCTGTATTATTGTCATCAACTGGATTTATTATACCTCCATAATACCCTAAAAAGGCTTGTTGATCACTAAAACCTAGGCTTGAGCCTACATCTAAATAGGCATTTTCTATAAACTCGCCATCCTGTAACAATAATTGACCAAAAGGAACGCCTTGAGCACTGCTCAGAAAATAATTATCTATTCCCTGTGTGTTGTTGCCTGATACAAAATATTCATCATCAAAACTCTGTACCATATCATAATTAAGGGCAAGAGCTAATTTTTTCCAATTTGAATTATCATTGCTTTTAAAGATAAACACACCTCCAATTTGATTGATGTCTAATGAGTTTAACTTTGTGTTGTTGGTGGTGTTAGAGAAAATAGCATCGTTGTTTCGATTATAGTTGGTACCTGAAACTGTAAACTGACTATTATTGAACACGGCAGAGCCAGCTGGATTAATGTTTAAAGCGGATAAATCCCCGCCTAGAGCTCCAAAAGCACCGGCCATTCCTTGGAAACGTGCGGTTCCCTGTAAGTTTTCTGTACTGTATTGGAGTACTTCATTAATATTTTGTGCGCTTAATGCGGCACATGCCAATACCATTATGAAAGTTAATTTTCTTTTCATTTTTTTTTGAATTTTAATAAGGTTTGGATAGATGGAAACTTTAATTTCTTCTTCCACTACTGCTTCTACCGCTAGATGATGACCTGCCACTTGAGGAAGATGACCTTGTTGAGCTTCCAGAACTTCTAGAACTACTGGAGGAGCTTCTATAACTACTACTTCTTGGCGCGCTACTTCTACTACTAGAGCTTCTGTAGCTACTGCTTCTTGGAGCACTGCTACGGTATGTTTGGGTGCTTCTGGAGCTTCTTGTTCTACTGTTGTTGTTTGTGCTATTGGCACTTCTTCTATATGTGGATGTTCTTGGCGTAGTACTGCGTCTTACACTAGTTGAGTACCCACTTCTTGCCCCTGTGGAAGTGCCACTTCTGTATGTGCTTGTTCTAGGAGTGGAGCTTCTATAAGTTTGACTTGTTCTACTGCTACTATTGTATCTTGGAACAGCTCTGGTACTTCTACTTGTTCTGTACGTTTTATTTCTTTCAATGGCATCTACACCTACAACCCTTCTATTTGTAGTGCTAGATCTTCTTGCAGTAGTGGAGCTTCTATTTGTACTAGACCTTGTGCTGGTTGTTCTATATTTTGACGATGTGTTTGCTGTACTTCTAGTTCTTAAATTGGATCTTCCTCTTAAAGAATTTGAAGCTATAGAACCTCTGTTATAGAATCCTCTTCTGCTTCTATTATAGCCATAGCGTCTGTATCTGTTGTTATAATAATTATTGTAGTAATTGTTGCCGTAATAGTGATTGTTCCATGCGTAACCATAGTGACTTCCATATCCATAATTCCATGGGTTGTAATGGCCATAATAGCCACCCCACCCATGTCCATAATAATTCCACGGGCTATAATGCCCCCATCCATATCCGTAGTAACCTCCGTACCCCCAATTGTTCCATCCCCAAGGAGTGCCGTAATCGTAGAAACCATAGCCTAGACCTCCACTATGAACATTTATAGTGACAGATGTAGCATTATCTCCCCATCCGGCATATCCATTATAATCATTTTCTTCACCAAAGTAGTTTCCATTTTTTTGTGTTAGGGGCAAGCTGTCATTTTCTACACCTCCATAATACCCATCAATATCTGTAAAAACCTCACTATCTAAGATTTCTTCATACTCATCTGCTCTTTGGCCAAAATAATCACCATAGGCATCTGTTTCGGGAGTTTGTTTTTGTGTATTTGGTTGTTCTTCAACAGCTACTTTTTGATTGCTGCTGTAAATACCATCATTATCATAATAAGATGCTTGTTGGTAAGAACCACAAGAAACTACTAAAATGCCCAAAAAGGCAAATATGGCCGTTGTTTTAATTTTTGTGCGGAGTAGGGAATGTATCATCGTCATAAAATTAATTGTTGAACACTTTAAAAATAGTTAGTTTTACCAAATTATTTTTAATTAAAGTCACAAGTTTTGTGCCAAACTTATAAAAATGGGTAAAAATTTAACCAAAAGAAGCGAGGATTATTCCAAATGGTATAATGAACTTGTAGTGAAAGCTGATTTGGCGGAAAATTCTGGAGTAAGAGGTTGTATGGTAATTAAGCCCTATGGATATGCTATATGGGAAAAAATGCAAGCAGAACTGGATAGAATGTTTAAGGAAACTGGGCATGAGAATGCTTATTTTCCTTTGTTTATCCCTAAATCTTATTTAAGTAAAGAAGCAAGTCATATAGAGGGATTTGCTAAAGAGTGTGCTGTGGTCACACATTACAGGCTTAAAAATGCCGAAGATGGCAGTGGTCTTATAGTTGATCCAGATGCCAAACTAGAAGAAGAATTAATTGTTAGGCCAACTTCTGAAACTATTATATGGGATACGTATAGAAGATGGATACAGTCTTATAGAGATTTACCTTTATTGATCAACCAATGGGCCAATGTGGTGCGTTGGGAAATGCGAACCCGACTTTTTCTTAGAACAGCAGAGTTTTTATGGCAAGAAGGTCATACGGCACATGCCACAAAAGAAGAGGCAGTTGCAGAGGCAGAGCAGATGATGAATATTTATGCTGAATTTGCAGAAGTGCATATGGCTATGCCTGTAATAAAAGGGGTGAAAACGGAAAGTGAGCGTTTTGCTGGGGCAGTGGAAACATATTGTATTGAAGCTTTAATGCAGGATGGAAAGGCATTACAGGCTGGAACTTCCCACTTTTTAGGACAAAATTTCGCAAAGGCTTTTGATGTTAAATTTGCAACAAAAGAAGGTAAGCAAGAATATGTTTGGGCAACTTCTTGGGGAGTTTCTACACGTTTAATGGGTGCCTTGGTAATGACACATAGTGATGATAACGGTTTGGTGTTGCCCCCAAAATTGGCGCCTATACAGGTGGTTATTGTTCCTATTTATAAAGGTTTGGAGCAATTGGATGCTATATCCAAAAGAGTGGAGCCTTTGGTAAAAGAACTGCGTTCCAAGGGTATATCTGTTAAATATGATGATAGGGATACTTATAAACCAGGGTTTAAGTTCAATGAATATGAGTTAAAAGGTGTTCCCGTTCGTTTAGCCATTGGTCAGCGAGATATGGATAATGGAACTGTTGAAGTGGCACGTAGGGATACTTTGGAAAAAGCAACCATAAATGCAGATGAGGTTGTGTCCAAGATTGAATTTTTATTGGATGATATTCAAAAAAATATATTCAAGAAAGCATTGGATTATCGGGAAGAGCATATTACCAAAGTGGATTCTTATGACGAGTTTAAATCGGTGTTAGAAAGTAAAGGTGGTTTTATTTCTGCGCATTGGGACGGCACAATAGAAACGGAAGAGCGTATAAAAGAGGAGACTAAAGCTACTATTAGGTGTATTCCATTAAATGTTAAAGAGGAAAGTGGAAGTTGTATGGTTACCGGAGAACCTTCTCAAAAAAGAGTGTTGTTTGCCAAGGCGTATTAAAACATTTGAAAAAATAATATATAGAAGTTGCAATAGTTAAAAATAGTTGTATTTTTGCATCCGCTAATTGAGCAAATCAATGGCCCGTTCGTCTAGGGGTTAGGACGCATGGTTTTCATCCATGTAACAGGGGTTCGATTCCCCTACGGGCTACAAAATATGGGTATATATCCCATTTAGAAATACTAATAGAGAAAAGAATGGCAAATCATAAGTCAGCATTAAAGAGAATCAGAAGAAACGAAGCAGTGCGTGTAAGTAATAAGTACAAGCATAAAACTACTCGTAATGCAATTAAGAAATTGCGTGGCGAAGAAGATAAGAAAGCGGCTGAAGCTTTGTTACCAAATGTTATTGGTATGATAGATAAATTAGCAAAACGTAACATTATACATGCTAATAAAGCGTCTAATTTAAAAAGTAAATTAGCGAAGCAAGTAGCATCTTTATAGAACTTCTTTTCTATAAGAAATTAAAAACGCCCTTCATTTGAAGGGCGTTTTTGTTTTATAACATTTTAGAGAAAGGTTTTT
>CAYNLI010000080.1:0-13858 GCA_964398035.1 uncultured Flavobacteriaceae bacterium
GTCACTATTTTGCCTATATTTAAATATTACTTTTCTCAAATAATCCGAACCGCCAAAGTCTCAATACCTTCTCCTAATGAAAAAGAAAAAAATAAAGAATGTGTTTGTAGAAGGGGCAATAACCCCAGAGCATATTGCAAAGGCTATCAGCAACCATCAATCTAAAACACAGATTGGGGCGCATGATATTTTTTTGGGCCAGGTACGTGCAGATGTTATTGATGGTAAAACAGTAAGTGCCATAGAATATTCCGCTTATGAAGAAATGGCCAATGCTAAATTCCATGAAATAAAAGAGGCAGCTTTTGAAAAATATGATTTAAGCTGCATGCATATTTATCATAGTAGAGGAATTGTAAAAACTGGAGGAGTATGCTTGTTTGTATTTGTCTCATCAACTCACCGAAAAGAAGTTTTTAAGGCCTTGCACCATATTGTTGATGAAATAAAAGTACAAGTCCCCATTTTTGGAAAAGAGCTTTTTGAGGATGATTCCTACCAATGGAAAGTAAATACTTGAAAATCACCAAAAAATGGCTATAATACTTTAGGATTAGCTCTTATTCTAGAATCAATTACCTTAATATTAACACTAGAAACCCAAACCCACTGGGGGTAAAATTTGTACATTCGTTCTTATGAGGAAAGTATACTGTTTAGGGTTGGTGTTGGTTCTTTTTATTTCGTGTAACGGGAATAAAAAGGAAGACGCATCAGACGCTATTGTAGCCAAGGATTTTACTTTGGGGAAGCTTACCAAAATAAAAGTCACAACCCCCAAGGCAAAAGCTATTTTAAGTGAATGGCCAGAGTTCAATGCTTTGGAAACCAGTTTTAATGCATTGTATAAAGTGGATAGTGAGGAGGGTTTAACCTTGGTTGTAGAAGATTTAATAGAAAAACAGAAATTGCTCAAAGCTTCTGAATATCCAGAAGAGTTTAATAAAGCACAAATTAAGAGTAGACAAAACGTGCTAAAAACCTTTGTCTTAAAAACAAAGGGAGATATGGAATACGGCATTGACCCCCAAGAATCAGTACAAGAAATGGTCGCTGCATATAATGCGTTAAGAAATCAGTTTAACGTTATAGTGAACAATCCGTTGGATATACAATCAATATTGGACAAAAAATAAATAGTTGTTAAACTGAACTTGTTTCAATTTAACAACTATTTATGTCGCCATACGTAATCTGAAATAACCCAGATAGTTGTGCAGAAACCTTTCTAACTTTTTAAAAGTTATTCTTTTGGAGCCTCGGGCGTTTCTTTTCTAGATGTCAATGCTTGCTTGCTCAGACTTGCCAAATTAAAACTTGGGTCTAAGACAAGAGCTTCATCAATAGTAGCTATGGCAGTGTCTATGTTATTTTTATCCATATTGTACTGTACCAATCCTTTTAGGTGTAAAAATGCTGCTTTTAGAACTACTTCGTAAGGTTGTTGTCTTTCATAGAAAGCATATTTCATATCCTCTTTAGCGTTAAGAATACCGTATTCTATTAAAGAAGATGCACCTTGGTTATCTCCTGCCTGGATTTTTAAATCTGCCAGTTCGTAAGCTAAATATGGTGTTGGGTTTCTTTTGTGCAACACTTCAAACTGTTCTATTGCACGTTTTGGTTGGTTCATCGCTTTTAGAGAGATAGCTTTTACCTGTACCGCTAAATCAGAATCCGCATCATTTTTTTCAATGCCAATAGTATTTAAAGCTTGCATATGCTGGTTGTTATTGGCATAGATATAGGCAAGTGTATCTCTGCGCTCCACAGATGGCGTTATTACATTTAAGTGTGTCATGGCATTTATAACGCCATTTACATCGCCCTGTAATCTCATTTCGTTGTAAAAAGCTTCGTAATGCTTTTCCAGTTCACTTTTGGTTTGTGCACTTAATGTTACGCTAAAGGTAAATAGAACAACAAATAATATCCTTTTCATTTTTATGATTTTAGTGCGCCAAAATTATTAAATTATTTTGAGTTATCTGTTAAGGAAATCTTTAAATGTGATACTGAATACTGATTAAAAGTGACTTAACTCTTTTCTTAGACTTTTGGGGAACATTCTTTCCAGCCAAAAATAGCAGAAAGTCCTTTGTTATGGGCGTCGTATGAATGATATACCAGTTCCTTGTTCAAATCTAGAATGACAGGCCATTTAATTTCGCCAAATCCTTGCCCCAATAGTTTGTTTATGGCGATTTCTACCATTTCAGAAGATACTGAACCAACAATTTTAACTGATTCACCTTTTGTGTTTTTGGAAAGACCAATATAGTAATCTGCAGGTTTTCCTGAGAAGGAACACTTTGCGGATGAGGTTAAGGAATTAGAAGAATATTTAGATTCCTTTTTTCCTTTTGGTTTCCTTTTAACTTGAGAGATTACTTCCATATATAGGAAAGATATGTCAAAAAAGTTGCGGTTATCCTAATCCATCCAATACGTTTTGAAATTGTTATTAACAATTTCCTATTTCTACCCGTTTTGTTTTTTCAGACAATACTATTTACATTGAATTCTTCTCCTCACTCAAATTTCACGGTTTTGGTAATCAGAACGGCATCGTTTAAAACAAAGGGCATGGGGATATTATCTTTGGGCCTTTCCGGAACAGTAAATAATGGATTGTTCAACAAATCATTGGATGCCTCATATAAGGTAAGCTCCAAAACTGCATCTTTAGGGATGGTAAGGCTTAATTCTGTAGGTGTATTGTCCGTTATATAATGAGTGACCAGTTTACCTCTTCTTCTATTGGCCAAGAATTCATCAGATAGAGGAACATTGTTTACATTGGCTTTTTCTATTTGATTACTTGTAAAAACCTCCAATCGGTTTACATTTCTATTGGGCGTGATACAGATTTCCAATAACCGATTGTTCCCTATGATGGTATCCCATGTTTTTTCAACCGTAGGAGGCATTATTTGTTTCATTGGAGCATCAGAAACGTAAGTAAACCCTGTGCTATATTTACTGCTGATGGTATTGTCAGATAAATTTTCTGGAACTGATTTGTTATCCCCCAAATATTGTGATGTCCAATCAGATAGATACTTTTCATAAGTAGCCCATTTGGCTGAATTGGTATCGGTATCCAAAACATACAATAGGCTGGTAGGTTTTGCACTCTCTTCTGAAAATCCTGAATTAAAATGTGCCGAAATCATAAAACCTGCAAAGAGGAGAAGACTTAGAACTGCCAATCGATTTTTCTTTTTATAAAACCCAAAAATGGGCAACAGCAAAAAGAAAGTCAGGGTAGTGAGCAGTGTTGTGGCAACCATCATTTTTAATCCCAATCCCACAGGGAACATTTTAATAAAAGGCGTGTAGATCCATAAAGCGGGCAACGCTAAAAACACCAACAAATATGGACTAGGTTTTTTTTGATTAATGATGACTAGAAATGAAGCCAATAATGCCATTGTTGGCACAATAAAGAAACTGGCTCCTTGTAATTTTAAAGCGACACCACCACAAAGCAATAGCCATATAAAAATGGGAGCCACCAAAATATTGGGTGTGCTCACCTTTTTGAACTTGTGATAGATCCAAAAACAAATGGTTATGGACAACAGTACAAAAGCGGCAATATAAGCATGCCCATTATACGTAAACCCATGTAGTATATCTTGGTATTGTGGATAGCACCATTTTAGGAAAGACCAACTGTAGTAGCCTATCAATCCGTTTATGATAAGGGAAGCCAATAAAGGCAAAAATCCTTTGAGTATTTCCTTAACATCCAACACACTTTTTTTAAAGCCATACACTAAAAGGATGATAAAGAGTAGTACGCCTAGGGCAAACATGGGCCAAATCCACCCAAAAGGATAAGAAACAAGACCAAAGAAAGGGACATTAAAGTAGATGTAATCTGAATCACTTTTTAAATTGGTTAAATCTGTAGCACTAAAATGGTTCAATAAGGGCATAAGATAGCTTCCTTGGTGAGCCAGTGTTTTTTTGTCCAACCGCTCATAGGTGTCTTGTGCGGTATGGTAATCGTAATGGTCATCAATAAAGGCGAAATTGAACCCTTCAATATCCCCGTCTTCTCTAAAAACAGTAAGATCTGTATCATTGGGAAGCATTTTATAGATACTGTACACCAGTGAATTAGCCACAGGATATTTAGGATTTGCCGCAGTAAATTCCTCTATAAGTTTGCTATTTCCACCATTGGTTTCTATAAGCATATAGCTTGGGCCACCGCTACCACGAGCCTCAAAATTCAATGTCAACCCTACTTCTTTGGCCCAAGGGTGTTTGTTTACAAAAAGGTCGGCGCCGTTTAAGCCTAATTCCTCTGCATCTGTGATAAGAATGATAATATCATTTTTCGGGGTTGTATTTGTGGCCAAAAAAGCCCTTACCCCCTCTAAGATTGTGGCAACACCACTCCCTGCGTCACTTGCTCCAAAAGAAGAATGTGGGCTGCTATCATAATGACTGAGCAAAAGCAATGCTTTTCCTTTTTCTGAACCTTTAATTCTTGCCATAATATTAATGGCCTTGGTTAGATTTGCCCAATCTCCACCTGTGTATCCTTCTTGTATGGAGGTCTCCAATCCCATTTTCTCCAATTCAGAAACAACGTACTGTCTAACTTCTTTGTGTGCAGGAAAACCAACTGCATGTGGTTTTTGGGATATGTTCTTAACATGTTGCAAGGCTCTATCTGTAGAAAATGAGGTTTCAGGCAAATCAATGTCACTCTCATAACTGGGCATAGCCGACTTAAAACTCCAGTAAATGGCCAGTAAAATAAGGAGAAATGTAATAATGGAGGGAAATTTTTTCATTTGAATATTGTTATTTCATAAAAGTATGAAATTTTAAAAAGTTGAGGTGTTTTAACCGATATATTTGTGTAAGTCGCTAAAAATCATCATTTTTAGTAATCAACCTTAAAAGAAAACGTTATGGGATTCAAAAGTTTTAGAGGGGCCAGATCAAAAGAACTTTCAAAAAAAGAGTATGATGCACCCATACTTGTATCCGATTATATGACTAAAAAACTGGTAACTTTTAGACCAGACCAATCTATTTTAGAGGTGATGGAATCTTTTGCTAAAAACCATATTTCTGGTGGACCGGTAATGGATAATAATGGGTTTTTAGTCGGTATTATTTCTGAGGCCGATTGTATGAAACAAATATCTGAGAGTCGTTATTTTAACATGCCAATTCTGGATAAGAATGTGGAAACCTACATGACCAAAAATGTAGAAAGTATACCACATGATATGAGTATTTTTGATGCTGCAGGTGTTTTTCACAGAAGCCACAGACGTAGGCTTCCTGTTTTGGACAAAGATATTTTAGTGGGGCAGATTAGCCGAAAAGATATTGTGATTGCTGCCTTAAAGCTTAGTGGGCAGAATTGGAAGTAACCTAAATAAAGGGGAATATTATTCTCTTTTCACAATCATATAATAATCATTGTCCAAGGGTAAATAGCCAAGATCATACACAAAATAGTACACTGTGCCTTTTTGGGTGGTATAAATGCTTGTGAAATAGTCAAAATTAAATCCTTTGTCCAAAAGTTTGATTCTGGTAGTTTTGGTTTTACCATCTTTTAAGGAGAAACTGTCCAACACTCTGTAATTCTTCCGTAAGCGATTGTTAATGTTCCGGATAAGGTTTGTGCTGTCTTTATTTAGTTTGTTGTTATACGCATTGCGACAATAATCTGAACAGAATTTTTTATCTACCCGTCCAATTATTTTTTCATCACATTCTAAACATGTTTTGCCCATTGCTATATAGCCTTTTTGTAGTTTAATGGTATTTCATCAATTGCACCATCTCCTTTAAAAGATAAGATGTTTTGAGCATCGCCATTGAACGTCATTAAAAACAAAAGTAATTTTAATGTTGGGACAAGTTAATGATTTTTCAAATAGTCATTGAAATGTTCATTAGCAGTATTTTAGAATTGGGATTTTCATGTCCCTGGCGATATGCTTTGTAAAAAACTGGTTTCATTTTTTTATTCTATCCGTTTTAATTTTTCATCATAAAGCCCAATTAAAAGACTGTTTCCCTGATTGTCTACTTTAATCCCACCATATTTTGCTTTTTCATATTTTTCACCTTCCCCTTCTTGAAAAAAGAAAGATTCTGCTCCAATATTCATACTCCATTTACCAGAAGTATATTCAATAAGATGTTCATTGTCGTTTAGAGGCGTTTTCCCATTTTGAATTCTTACTCTCCTTGCAATGCCATTTGGTTTTAGTTGAACAACACAATAGCCGCGTTTGGAAATACTGTCATAGTTAGTATTGTCTGAAATCTCATACCTCAATCTCATATAATCCCCTTGCATTAATGATCTTGGATCTATAGGAGCCAACTCTAATAGAATGAGTTCTCCATCAGAAATTAAATTTTCTTTTTCTACAATAGAATCATTAAATAACACAAGTAGTATTACAAGGTTTAAAAGAATGATTATCCACTTATATTTTTTCATTTTATTGTTTTTTTATTAGTGAATAAATAAAATGCAAGAAATAAGATTCCAGAAGAAAATAAAATAATCGATTTGGTCAATAAGGTGAAATTTAAATCATAATAATATTGTGAAACAAAGTAAATAAGAGCGATAAGACCTATTGTTAAGCCAGTTTTGTAGTTGACCAGATAACACAAAAGAATTATTAAAGTAGCTCCAAGTATTGCAGGTGCAAACACAGTTGATGATAATATTAAAACACTTAAAGTGTAAATGAGTATTTTATTTTTTAAATGTTTGATTTCAAGAAGCCCAATGATTCTATGAACAAGATAAATAAGTATAAAAAATAATGAAATTGAAGATACCCAAATGTAATTTTCCGAAACTGAGAACAACCAATTTTTACCTAGAATACCCAAACCAAATAATAATGATATGATTAAGCCAATACGAATGGGGCTGTATAATTTAGATAGTTTTTTGCTTGTAGTTATAATTTTTGCTTCGCAGAATATAAAATAAGTCAAGATTAATGTAATCGCGGTATTATACAAATGGATAAGATCATCAAAACTATGGGATAGCATCAATGTTAGCAAACTAGCACTTACAATGAGGACAGAGATAAAGGATAATATATAAGTCTGGGTAATTATTAAGGAGCATACCGCTATTAATAGAAAACTAATGGTAATGACATCTTCATTGACATGCTGTTGAGATAGACCAAAGCCAAGTAAGAAAAATCCAATAACATAAATTGAAATACTTACTGTGTCAACGATAAGTTTATCATATATTTTGTTTAACCAAATGGCAGTAACTATAAAACCTATCCCAAAGAATAAAAGCCCTATTTCAGAATCATAAAATCCTGCAATAAATAAAAAAACAAGAAATGCTATAGTGGCTAAAAAACCACCAATTATGGAAAGAATTTTAATTGCTAGACTAGACGTATTTGCATTCTGCTTTTTATATTCATCAAGAATAGCACTTTCATTATTTTTAAAGTCGCCCCCTTCAGAAAGCTGAATGGTTTGTATCAATTCTTTAATATCTTCTTCGCTATTCATTTGCCCATTTTTTTTGAAGATTAATTAGATTTTTAATGACCAAGGTGACACTGCCTATAACAAATAAGCTAACAACTAAAAACATACTTGCACCATCAGATATTTTTATAAATAATGCAGATAAAATAACAATTAAGCTAAAAGGAATTATTGAAAGATAAAACCCACTTTTAATTTTAAGCCCGTACTTAATTCCAATTCCATATACTATTGCAGTGATTATAATCAAGACCCAAAATGAAGTTTCTATTGCATCAAAAATACCGGTGATTATTCCTATTGTTGCAAAAACCACCGATGCTAGGGCTACAATATGTAAGAACCAATTTGGAAATTTAATTTTACTAATTGTTTTTAACCCAAAATGGCAAATAACCAAGAACACAACATTGATGACAAAAAGTAAGGTGAAAACAAAAACGGTGGACCAGTCATGAGCTACTTGTTCTGCATATAAAATAAGTGTCGTGTTTATTAAAGTTAGATATACCAACCACAGAGGGGCAAAATTTGAAACGATGACCCAAAGTGTAATAAACATTGTCCAGCCTAAGAAAAAGTCATAGGCATTAGCTCCAGTTTGGTAAACCTGCCCAAAAACAGCGAATAGTACTCCTACTAATATTGATGCGCCAGTTAGGATTATATTTTTAATATTTAAATTGAGTTTAGAGAAAAGGACGATTAAAGTTGTAATAATGATGAGGCCTTCAATGAGTCCTAGTTTAATGAATTTATGAAGGTCTGCCCAATTGTACGCAAAGAAGAAAATTATCCCAGCAGTTGTAAAACAAACCCCTAAACTGATAAAAAATAGCTCAAGAAATTTCTCCCAAGATTTGGCATTATTATAAACCTTATCCGTTAAGGTTTTTTTGACACCACTTACAGACCAATTACTGTGTCTGCTTATAATGTGAATATCTTCTCGTTTGATTTTCATCATTTAAAAATGATTTTTATGTTATCCTAAATTTAGGAAAAAAGAATTGTGTTGACATATTTATTGTATTATAATATCATATTTCTCCAACAGCCCAACAATGCCTTTGATTGAGAATTTAGCTTTTTTAATTCTATTGTTTTCGGGATCAATACTAAAATTATAGGAAGTTCTTAAATCTGCTTTTGCCAATGTTGTGTTTTCAAAAATTGCCCTGTTAAGGTTACAGTTGTCAAAAACGGCTTCGGTAAAATCTGCTTCCACAAAATCCACTTCCTCCAAAATACAGTTTTTAAAGCGTGTTTTTTTTAGTTTTAATTGGTAAAAGGATGATAGGTTTAAAGTGCAATCCTCAAAATTAAAAGTTAGTAGAAAGTCATTGCACTGGTCAAAACGCAATCCTAATAATTTACAGTCTTTAAAAAGCACTTCTTTAAATGAGGTTGCAGAAACATTGGCATTGCTTAGATTGCAATCAATAAACTCACACTCCATAAAGCTGGAGTTGGTTAGATTTGTATTGGAAAAATTACAATTAGTAAACGTGCAGTGTTCATACTCACCCTTGGCAAGCCTAGTTGTTGTAAAATCTTCCCCTTTATAATCTATATCTTCTATAAACGTATTGTTCATTGCTGTTTTTGGATAAAAAAATTACCACAGTCGCCCCCAATAGCTATGGGATATGCTGTGGTAATGGATTTTAATTAAATAGGGCTGGGCCTTAATCATCAATGGATTGCCAAACGAGTTGACTAAACTTCCAACTAGCTTCGTCCGAAGATTTTTGTGTTTGTTTAAAAATGACTCCTATGATTTTTTCTTGTGGGTCTGCAAAATACTGCGTATTAAAATAACCGCCCCAACTAAAAGTGCCAACGCTCCCTTGACCACCTGCGTTTTGTCCTGTTTGGTTTATCACTCTAAAAGCCAACCCATAGTGCGCGCCATCATTGTCCCAAACATTGTCAAACTGAAGCCCCATTATGGCTTCAATTGTTTTTCTGCTCAATATTCTAACGCCGTTAAGTTCCCCATTGTTCAAATACATTTGTAGAAAAGTAGCATAGTCTTTTACAGTACTACTTAAACCTGCACCTCCAGAGAAAAATCTCTTTTTACCTTTAATTGGGTAGTCTGTGTCATAAAAAGTAACAGGTAATTTCTTCCATTTTCCATCTACAGGTTCTTGTACAGAAACCAAACGACTGTGTTTTTCTTTGGGTAAATAAAACCAAGTGTCATTCATGCCAAGAGGGTCAAAAATCCGAGTTCTTAAAAACTCATCAAAGGGCATTCCAGATACAATTTCAATAAAATACCCCATTACATCCAATCCTTCGCTATATGTAAATTTTTCTCCTGGATTATGGTGTAAAGGTAGTTTTGCCAATTTTTTTACGCTTTCGGCAATGCTTATATTCTTTGTTGTAAAAAGGTCAGTAACTCCAGCTTTAGCATATATTTTATTAAATCGTTCATCACCATCTATTATTCCGTAGCCAATGCCAGAGGTATGGGTTAAAAGGTGACGAATGGTAATAGGTGTGGATACAGGTGTTGTGGTATAGGTGCCATCAGCATCGGAATAAGTATCTAATACACCGGCATCTTTAAATTCTGGAATATAGTTTGATATTGGGTCGTCCAATCTAAACTTTCCCTCTTCCCATAGCATCATTGCCGCAGTAGCTGTAATTGCTTTTGATTGAGATGCTATCCTAAAAATATCATCACGTTTTAATGTTCGACCAGATTCATTATCAGCCATTCCAAAAGCCTTGTGATATACAATTTTTCCATTTCTTGCTATTAAAGCTACTACACCAGGAATATCACCAGCATTTATGGTTTCTGTTAACATTTGGTCTATTTTGTCCAAACGTTCTTGGGACATGCCTACACTTACAGCCGTGGCTTCTGAAAGAGGTGGGGACATGGTCGCAGATTTGGTCTGCGCAAAAGTGACTAAGGTAAAAAGACTGAAAAAGAGAATGGATAACTGCTTCATTTTTTTGGTTTTATGGGTTGATTTAAAAAGCGAATAGCATAAAGTTAATGATTAACTGTTGCTCCTACTTCTAAGTTCACTAAAAATTCGGTTTTTATAAGTGCTTGCTGTGAAAGAGATAATAATAAACACCATGGGAATTATGGTTGTGACCATACTATTTTCAAATTCTCCATCAGACATCAAATAGACCATGGCCCCTGCATAAACCAAAATAAGTGCCAACAAACAGAGCAACACTATTTTAAGTGTTTTTTCTTTGGCTTTTAATTCTTCCGTGGACAACTCCTTTATTTTTCTTTTTGCCATGTTCTTTTCTTAGCCTTAAATGTACTAAACTTCTTGAGAGCCAAACATTACTTAAAGGGAGTTTAACAATTCAGCCCAATAAAAATACAATTCAGTCTTCTTGATTTTTAGAATAGCTGTTTTTTATGGATTTTTGAATGAACAAAGACAATTAGAATGATACAAGTAAGCCATCTGTCCATATCTTTTGATAAAATACAAGCCATAAAAGACATTAGTTTTTCTATTAAGAAAGGGGAAGTATTTGGTCTTTTAGGACCCAATGGTGCAGGGAAATCTACCACCATCAATATAATGAGCACTATTCTTAAAAGTGATGCGGGCTCTATTTTTATTGATGGGAATAATTTAAACGAGAACCCGAATGTCTGCAAACAACTTATAGGCGTTGTGCCACAAGAAATCTCATTGTATGATGATTTTACAGCCTATGAAAATTTACTTTTTTGGGGAAGCTTGTATAAGATTCCGTCCAAAGAATTAAAAGAAAAAATTCCAAATATTTTGGAATTGATCGGTTTGACCGATAGGAAAGATGATTTGATCAAAACTTATTCTGGCGGAATGAAACGTCGAATAAATATCGCTTCGGCACTGCTTCATAATCCTAAAATTTTATTTATGGATGAACCAACAGTAGGTGTAGATCCACAAAGTAGAAATAGGATTTTTGAAATTATTGAAATATTGAACAAAGAAGGAATGACCATTGTGTACACCACCCATTATATGGAAGAAGTAGAACGATTGTGCAACCGGATTGCTATAATTGATGCTGGAGAAATAATTGCTCAAGGCACACAAGCCGAATTGCAAAAACAGAGTGATGTAGAAGAAAAAATTGAAATTGTTTTTGAAACAGCTTCTGAAAATCAGCTTCAAAAATTACAAAAACAATTGCAATTGAAAATGATACAAGATGGACAAAAAGTTACCATCGCATGTGATGTAAATAAAGATTTATCAAACATAATAACTGCATGTAATAACAGCGGATTAAAAATTGAAGATTTAGAGCTTAAAAAAGTAAACTTGGAAGCAATATTTCTAAACTTAACGGGAAAGCAATTGAGGGATTGATTTTTAGCCTTCAGTGGACAGTTTTCAGATGTCAGCAGCCATTGTCCGTTTGAGCGGAGTTGAGAACTATATAGCAAAATACAGCAAGCCAACAACAAAAACAAACAACCATCAACAAGAACAACATGATACTTACCATACTTAAAAAAGATTTAAAATTATTTTTTGCAGACAAAAAGGCGGTATTGATTACCTTTTTAATGCCCATATTATTGATTTCATTGTTCGCCTTTGCTTTTGGGGGAATAGGAGGAAATAATAGCGAGGCCAAACCCATAGAATTATTAGTGAGCGATATTGATAATTCTATAAATTCTAAAAGTGTAATTGCCAGTTTAGATACATTGAACACCGTAAAATTAATCCATAAAGAAATCAATGAAGCGACAGATTTGGTGAGAAAAGGCAATTATGTAGGGGTGTTGATTTTTGAAAAAGGATTTCAGGATTCTATTGCTGCTGGAGGTAAATTGCCAATGGAATTAAAATATGATAGCGCTAGAGAAATTGAAATGGGCATGTTGCAATCGGTTTTAATGCAAAATCTAATGAGCAGTGTAGGGGAGAAGACAGTCAAAGCAAAAATGGAAACTTATTTTGATACTAACTTTTCAGGAATTCCATCTGGGATAAAAGAAAAGCTGCTCCATGATATGGACTCAGGAGAAACCGGAATGAATGCCATGATGAACAATGATATGGGCCTTAAAATGACCTCCATCATAAAAGAAGACAAAGAAGATGATGTAGAAAGGAATGTAGGGTTGATACAAGCTGTAGCAGGAACAGCGATCATGATGCTCTTGTTTAGTATTGCAGGAATTGGTGGTGGCCTGTTGGATGAGAAAGATGCAGGAACGTTAAAAAGATTGTTGTATTCACCTTTAAAACCAACAGATATTCTGTTCGGTAAAATGGGGGCATCATTAGCATTGTCCATTTTGCAATTGGTGATGATGTTTGTTTTTGCTTGGTTGGCTTTTGGCTTACCTATATTAAAAGATATCCCGTCATTGATTTTAATGATATTGGCAACGGCATTTGCGGTGTCCAGTTTTGGAATATTCTTGGTGTCCATTGCAAAATCCCGTCAACAATTAAACGGTTTCAGTACCATTATCATTATGTTGATGTCTGCTATTGGTGGTAGTATGGTGCCCATTTTTATAATGCCTGCCATTATGCAAAAAATAGCGGTTGTTTCTATAAACTATTGGGGAATACAAGGGTTTTATGACATCTTATGGAGAAACTTGCCATTGACAGATATCCTTCCAAGAATGGCAGTATTGGTGGGCATGGGATTGGTCATGACCTTTATTTCTGTACCCTTGTTTAAAAAGAATATACTAAAAATAGTTTAGTTATCGGTGTTCTAATTTATCCTTGTTTAAGGTCTATATAGATTAAAAACGACTATTCTGTGTAGGACAAATGCTATAAAACCAATGAAAATTACATTCTCTGCTTAAGTAGTCTATTCATTTAATGGCAGTGCAGAAACAGAAACTAAACAAGAAACCAAAACAGCATTAACATTAAAAGAAGCTTATGAAGGTTCTTTTCTAATAGGAAGTGCCCTTAATGGGAGCATAATCTCTGGAGCGGATAAGGATTTCACAGGATATTATTTTAGAACAGTTTAATATTAAATTTCGTATTTGGTTCGCTGCCATTTATTCAGATGAAGCAGCAGCGTACTAGCAGTTGAAAAGAACTTACAAGCATGATAACTAAGCACGCTTTGAATATCTATGTAGAGGGCATAACATACCAACACTATAGAAAACTTTTGGAGTGTACTTAAAAGAGATCTTTACGGCGTGTATCATCAAGTAAGTGACAAGCATATCAGTCGTTATTTAGATGAATATGCAGCCAGGTTCAATAACCGTAAGTTAACTTCGGATCAAGATTAAAACTTGTGTGTGAATTGTATTATAGTTTGATTTTTGTAAAAA
>CAYNLI010000081.1:0-13790 GCA_964398035.1 uncultured Flavobacteriaceae bacterium
AACCAAAAACAAAGTGGGCAATAACCAATTACTCACTTATTTTATTAAATATTTTATATTACGCTAAAGGGTAGCAATCAATTTTATATTTTAGCGTTTGCATTATGTACGTTATTAAACATAAAATTGGACGCCTACATCTGAATATTTATTTGATTACGTAAACTATAAATGAGCACACTTCTTGAAAAACATATCGTAGAACTACTCCAAGAGCGGAATGAAAAAGCAATTTCATTACTGTATGAACATTATGGAAATACGTTATATGGAGTAGCCTACAAAGTGGTGAGGGATGAAGAACTGGCTCAAGATGTATTACAGGAAAGCTTTGTTAAAATATGGAAAAAATCAGACTCATATGATGCTACTAAGGCAAAACTTTTTACATGGCTCTTTAGAATAACCAGAAATACGGCCATTGATAAGTTAAGAAGTGTTAAAACAAAATCTGATAAAGAAATCCAAATAGACGTTTCAGACGTATATAATTTAGGTGTAAACAGCATTAATCCCGAGACAATGGACATTCGGGAGAACCTAGGAAGAATAGAGGGCAAATATCAAATTGTTTTAGATGCTCTTTTTTTTCAAGGAATGACGCAACAAGAAGCCAGTGACGAACTAGATATTCCTTTGGGAACAATTAAATCTAGATTAAAAATTGGCTTAAGGGAATTAAAGAAAATATATGGAGCCTCTATGCTAGTTGCATTTGTTTTAAGTATAATATCATGAAAGATAAAATAAGAATATTTTTAGACACAGATTTACTTGAGAAATATTTGTTGGGCAATACTTCTAATGAAGAAACTTTACAAGTAGAAAGATATATAGCCATGTATCCAGAGGTTAGGAAAACCTATAACGAACTTCAAGAAAATTTAGAAGCATTCGCTAAGCTATATGCTATTAAAACTCCTGATGGTCTAAAAGAAACTATCTTAAATAGAATAAAAGCAGAAAACAAAGGGAAAAGAAAATTCTTTAAATATGCTGTTGCCGCAAGTATAACAGCTATGATTTTTGCAAGTTCCTCCTATTTCTTTTGGAACCAAAATCAAGGTTTACAACAGGAAAACACATATGTAAACAACAAAATCAAAGATTTAGAGGTGGACATGAAATTGCAGTTGGAAGATATAAGAAACCAATTCATTGTTCTTAACAACCCCCAAACAAAAAGATATAATATAAGAGGCAACAAAAAGGCTCAAGAATTAAAAGCCATTGCCTACATAAATCCTGTAAAAAAATTGTCTTATATCAACGTTAGGAATTTACCTAACCTTCCTGAAGACCAATGTTTCCAAATGTGGGCAGAGGTTAACGGTGAAATGGTGAACTTGGGCGTTATAAAAGACATAACCAACAAGGATAAATTATTTGCACTTCCTTACGCAGAAAATGCCATTGGTTATATTACCATAGAGCCAAATGGAGGCAATATTACTCCTACCGTAGAAAATATTGTTGCCAATATTTCTTATTAAGGCAAAAAACCACATTTAGTGTTCTAAGCAGTTTTATAACCCATCATTTGATGGGTTATTTTATTATCTTTGTACAAATCATTTTTATGAAATTGGTATTATTGACCATAGGTCTTCTTTCATTGGCTTTTGCAGGTATTGCAATTAAAATATGGTCAAAAAAGGATGGTAAATTTGCTGGTACTTGTGCAAGTCAAAACCCATTCCTGAACAAAGAAGGAGAAGCTTGTGGTTTTTGTGGAAAATTGCCAGATGAGCAAGATTGTAAAAAGGAAACCACTACCAACCCATAAAACAGGGTTACTTCATTTTGAAACAACAATTGGTTTGAAAAAGACCGAAGACATTTTAAAGACAAATATCCAGAAAGCAAAATCTGGCAACCAAATAGCGTTCAGTACATTATTGGATACTTTTTGGAATGATGTCTATGGCTTTCAATTGATACGCACCAAGAATGAAAATGATGCCGAGGATATCACTATCAGAACCTTTTCTAAAGCTTTTGACAAAATTGATACATTTGATGACACCTATGAGTTTAAAACATGGCTAATCACTATATCAAAAAACATTCATGTAGATTTAATCCGAAAACGGAAAAGGAATATTCTTGAAAGCAATGACATCAGGAATAAAGATGCAATAATAAAAGTATTAGATGATGCTCCCAGCGCAGAAGACCAACTCATTATAGAACAAAATTTAGCCAATCTACTACAAGACATAAAAAAACTAAAACCACATTATCAAAAAGTAATAAATCTTAGGTACTTTAATGAGTTTAGCTATGCTGAAATCGCCAAAGAATTAAATGAACCCATGAATAATATAAAAGTGAAGCTTTTACGTGCAAAAAAATTATTGGCAGAAATCATAGAAAAGAAAAAATAAACACCCTTTTTCTTCTTGGTTACTTCATAAGTCTACAGTGTTTAGTTTCGTATATTTGCACAAATTTTCTGTATGAGTGTAGAAAGCGTAATTCCTCCCAAAAAAAAACCCAAATGGATAAGGGTCAAGCTTCCCACTGGCAAAAAATATACACAGATAAGAAGCCTTGTAGATAAGTACGACCTCAATACCATATGCACTTCTGGCAGCTGCCCCAATATGGGAGAGTGCTGGGGAGAAGGCACAGCAACTTTTATGATCTTAGGCAATATCTGCACACGTTCTTGTGGTTTTTGTGGCGTAAAAACAGGTAGACCAGAAAGTGTTGATTGGGAAGAGCCAGAAAAAGTAGCCAGATCCATAAAAATCATGCAAATTAAACATGCTGTAATCACTTCTGTGGACAGGGATGACTTAAAGGACATGGGATCTATTATTTGGGCAGAAACTGTACAAGCCATAAGGCGCATGAACCCAAATACTACTCTAGAAACCCTAATCCCAGATTTTCAAGGAATCACTTCTCATTTAGATCGGATAATTAAAGTTGCTCCAGAAGTGGTATCCCACAATATGGAAACGGTAAAAAGACTTTCTAGAGAAGTTCGTATACAGGCAAAATATGACAGAAGTCTTGAAGTCCTCCGATATTTAAGGGCAAATGGCATAAACCGGACAAAATCTGGTATTATGTTGGGCTTGGGAGAGTTGGAAGAAGAAGTTCTTCAAACTATGGAAGACCTTAGAAATGTCAATGTAGATGTGGTCACAATAGGGCAATATTTGCAACCATCAAAAAAGCATTTACCAGTAAAAGAATTTATCTTACCAGAACAATTTAAAAAGTACGAAGAGATAGGTCTTAAAATGGGTTTTAGATATGTAGAAAGTGGTGCTTTAGTAAGATCTTCTTATAAAGCACATAAACATATACTTTAATAAGTGAATTGAACACTAACTTCACATAAACACGGTTTTTTTTCTATGAAACAAATTAATATTGGCATTAACGGGTTTGGAAGAATTGGGCGCACGCTCTTTAGGTTGTTGAATAAGCAACCTCATCTAAATGTGGTTGCCATTAATGATTTATCCGATGCCAGAACCTTGTCCCATTTATTAAAATATGATAGCATTCATGGTGTTTTTCAGGCAGATGTAACACATACAGAAAACCACATCTTGGTAAACGGAAAGGAAATACTTTTAACCAATCACTCAGAACCTAAGACTATTAAATGGAAGGAATCCAATGTTGATATTGTTATAGAATCCACTGGAAAGTTTAAAACAAAACCCATGTTGACCCATCATATAAAAAATGGTGCAAAAAAGGTAGTTCTCTGTGTTCCTCCCACTGAAAATGATATTAAAATGATCGCATATGGTGTAAATGAAAATATTATAACAAAAAGTGATAATATTATATCCAACGCTTCCTGCACCACCAACAATGCCGCACCAATGATTAAAGTCATAAACGACCTATGTGGTATTGAACAGGCATATATAACAACCATCCATTCCTATACATCAGATCAAAGTTTGCACGATCAGCCCCATAGAGACTTAAGGAGGGCTAGAGCAGCTGCATTATCTATTATTCCTACAACTACAGGAGCTGCTAAAGCACTGACAAGAATTTTTCCAGAACTTTCCAACGTGATTGGAGGTTGTGGTATACGCGTACCTGTTCCAAATGGCTCATTAACAGATATTACCTTTAATGTAAAAAAGGAAACTTCTATTAGTGAAATCAATAAAGCTTTTAAAGAAATTTCTGAAAATGAACTAAAAAACGTACTTTTTTATACGAAAGACCCTATAGTTTCTATTGATATAAACAATAGTTGTTATTCTTGTACGTTTGATTCTCAGATGACATCGGTTATAGGGAAAATGGTTAAAATTATTGGGTGGTATGATAACGAAACAGGCTATAGCAGTAGGGTTGTAGACCTTATTAATTTATTGATAAGTAAAAAATATATTTGAAATATAAATCTCTACATACAACACTTAAGAGCATTGTCTTATTATGGATGTTGATTTTACCTTTAAAAAATCTACATTCTCAAGAAAAAACAAGTTCTAATAAAGATTTAGAAACTTATTTTTTAGAAGCTGTTTCCTATAAAAACCAAAACAAATTAGATCGTGCGCTTGAAACATTGAATCAAGCAGCAAAATTAGCAGAAGCCAATGAAGATGTGAAAGATCTTATAGATTGCTACCATAAAATCGCTTTGGTATACCTAAATTTAAATGACAGAAAAACTTGTGAATTTTATTGGGACAGGGCAAATGTTCTATTAAAAAATACAGAATATAGATATGCCAATGCAGTACATAGCTATATAGAAGCTATATTATTATATAAAAGCGGGAACAACTTCCAGTCTATTTATTTATTAAATAGTGCGAAAAAGCTTAACAATAATAGAAACCTTTTAAATAACATTGTATTAGTAGAGGCACATATTTATTCTGACTTGGAAAAATATGACAATGCATCTAAAAACTACAACTCCCTTATTGTAAACAACGACGTTTATGAGAAAGATTTTTTAACAACGCAAGCATACTTGGGTCTGCTAAAAATGAACATAAAAAAAGACTCACAGGAGGCAAGTGTAAAAAATGGAAAAAATGCACTTAACCTAGCTGAGAAAAATGGTTTTTTCAAAGAGGCTAAGGAAGCTAGTCAACTTTTAAGCTCCGTGTATGAAAAAATGGGGCAGTATGATTTGGCTTTAGTTCACAACAAAAAAATACTGGCATTAAATGATTCTATATTTTCTATTGAAAAGGCAAAAAGTGAAGCAAATACAGCAGTTACTATTAAAGGTGATTTTCAGACAGAAGAAATTGCAAGGTTAGATAAAAAAATACTAGAGCTTAGTGAATCCCAAAGCCGTTCAGAAATCACAGCCATACTTGCTTCTGCATTCTTGACCATAATTTCAATCTTAGCATTATCATTATATAGAAACAACCAAATAAAGTTAAAGACCAACGACCTTTTACACACTAAAAATAGAGAGCTCAAAACAGCCAGAGACAGTGCTGTACAAGCCATGAAAGCTAAAGCCAATTTTCTGTCCACAGTAAGTCATGAGCTACGAACCCCTTTATATGCAGTAACTGGCCTTACACATCTTTTACTTGAGGAAAACCCCAAAGAAAGCCAAAAAGAACACTTAAAATCTTTGAAATTTTCAGGTGGTTATTTATTGAGTTTTATAAATGACATTCTTCAAATCAATAAAATTGATGCCGATAAATTAGAAACTCTTAGTGTAGAATTTAAGCTCAAAAAAGTTCTGGAAGATGTTGTCAATTCTCTTAAACAAAGTGCAATAAAGAACAAAACCAAAATTACCTTAGAATTTGATAAGAAAATACCAACTGTTTTAATGAGTGACCCAATGAAGCTTTCTCAAATCTTCATAAACCTAGTAGGGAATTCCATAAAGTTTACCAAAGAAGGAGAGGTCAAAGTCATTGCTAGATTAATTAAAAAAGAAGATGAAGACGTTACCGTTTATTTTGAAATAAAAGATACAGGTATTGGCATTTCAGAAGAAAAGCAAAAAAATATTTTTGACAGTTTTGAACAAGGTTCCATACAAATAAATAGAGAGTATGGTGGAACCGGTTTAGGTCTTGCTATTGTTAAAAGTCTTTTAGGATTATTTGACAGCAAAATCCAATTGGAAAGTGAACTAGGAAAAGGAACTTCTTTTTTCTTTGAACTTAATTTAAAAAGCAAGAACAACAGTACTAGCGAAGATACTCAATCTGAGATAGCTGTGAAAGACTACGACTTAAAAGGCTTACATATATTAATTGTAGAGGATAACAAAATAAACCAGGTCATCACAAAAAAAATGCTGTCTAAAAAAGAGATTTCATGTGATATTGCCAATAATGGCAATGAGGCAATAGATTTGGCGGAAAAGAATAAATATGATGCTATATTAATGGATAACCATATGCCGGGAATCAGTGGTGTGGAAGCAACCATTCAAATTAGAATGTTTGATAAAGAAATCCCTATCATAGCATTAACCGCTATTTCTCTTGACGATAGTTTGGATAGTTTTTATGATGCAGGTTGTAATGATGTGGTCACCAAACCTTTTAAACCAGAAGTGTTTTATCAAAAAATTGGGGAGAATATTTTTGACCGTAAAAATAAAGAAACTACTGCTTTATAACATTTGCTATTATTTTTTCTATTTCTTCCTTGCCATTTCCAATAAACTTATGTTTTATTGAAATAAAATATAAGTTTTCTACTTTATTTTTTAGTCTTACATAATCTTTCTCGGTAGTCAATATCACTTTTCTTTCATTAAATTCATCCAGCTCTTTTTGTGTAAAAAAATGATGGTCTTTATATTTAAGATGCTCATAATCAATACCTATTGAATTTAAATGATTAAGCAATGGTGTTGGGTTGGCAATACCTGTCACCAAAGTTATTTTTTGATTTTTAAAATTTTCTAGTGAAATACAACTACAGTTCCCTACCATGGTCTCCCCATATTCTAAATAACTGAACAATACTTTTTGGTTAGACCCAGGTTTAAGTTTATCCATTATTATCTTTTGCTCAACTACACTTATATCTGATGAACATTTTGTAACCACAATTATATCTGCACGCTTAGCTTCCCTTTTACTATCTCTTAAATTCCCAGTAGGCAAATACCAATCATTGGAATATAAATTTTGGTATGTAGTCAATAAAATATAAACACTTGGTGTTACCTTTCTGTGCTGAAAGGCATCATCCAATAGAATTAAATCAGATTTAAATTCTTTTTCAATTCTAGATATAGCATTACACCTATCCTCATTCACCACAACTTTTATTTCTGGAAATTTGGAATGTATCTGGAATGGTTCATCCCCTATTTCTTCAACTTTACTATTTGGTGTTGCCTCTAGAAAACCTTTTGTTTTCCTTCCATACCCCCTACTTAAAACTGCAAGGTCATAGGTGTCTTTAAATTGAAGAACCAAAAACTCTATCATTGGTGTTTTCCCGGTACCGCCTACACTTAAATTACCAATACAAATTGTTGGTGTTTTAAAAGATCTTGAAGATAATACCTTTGTATCATATAGATAATTCCGCAAGTACACCACAAGGGCGTAAACAAGGGATATCGGAAAACTTATTTTTCTAAGAAGCCACATCAGAACGATAATATAATATTTTATCTTTGATAGCCTAATAAAATTTAAAAATGACCGTAAAACAAGTTACCAATATCTTGGAAGAATTAGCTCCATTAAATTATGCAGAGGATTTTGACAATGTGGGATTATTGATTGGAAAAGAAAATACTAAGGTATCTGGGATTCTGGTAACACTGGATACTTTGGAAAATGTGGTTGATGAAGCTATTGCAAAAAAATGCAATTTAATAGTAAGTTTCCACCCCATTATCTTTAATGGTTTAAAAAAAATTACAGATGCTTCATATGTGGAACGTGTAGTGACCAAAGCAATTAAGAATAATATCTCTATTTATAGTATGCATACCGCTTTAGATAATTCTCCAGAAGGTGTAAATGCAAAAATATGTGAGATTCTAGGATTGGTCAACACAAAAATTTTAATTCCCCAGAAAAAAATCATTAAAAAATTAACAACATATGTTCCCAATGATAGTGCAGAAAAATTAAAGGAAGCACTTTTTATTGCTGGCGCAGGTACTATTGGCAATTATTCCAATTGCAGTTTCACTGTTGATGGAACAGGAAGTTACAAACCAGAAGAAAAAAGCAATCCTACAAAAGGAAATATTGGAGAAGTTCATTATGAGCAAGAGACCCAAATAAACATAACCTATAATAAAAAAGTTGAATCAAAAGTTTTAAGGGCATTGTTTGACTGTCACCCATATGAAGAAATAGCATATGAAATATTAACGCTGGAAAATACCAATCAACATATAGGAATGGGAATGATAGGAGAATTGGACAAATCAATGAGTGAAAAAGATTTTCTGGAATTTCTCAAAAATAAAATGGATGCAAAAGGTATAAGGCATTCAGAATTATTGGGCAAAAAAATAAAAAAAGTAGCAGTTCTTGGAGGAAGTGGAGCTTTTGCAATTGATGCAGCAAAAAGAGCGCATGCAGATATTTTTATATCGGCAGATATAAAATATCATCAATTTTATGAAGCAGAGAAGAAAATGATAATTGCAGATATAGGACATTATGAAACTGAGCAGTTTACAAAAAATCTTTTAGTTGATTATCTTACAAAAAAAATCCCTAATTTTGCAATCTCTTTATCAGAGAGTATAACAAATCCCATCAAGTATTATTAAAATATGGCAAAAAAGAAAGAAACAACCGTCGAAGATAAATTAAGAGCTCTATATGATTTGCAATTAATAGATTCCAGGGTTGATGAAATACGCAATGTTCGTGGCGAACTTCCTTTAGAAGTAGAAGATTTAGTAGATGAAGTACTTGGTCTTAAAACCAGAATAGATAAGTTAAAAACTGATATAGAGACAGTTAACTTTGAAATTGGTGCTAAAAAGAATTTGATTGATGAAGCCAAGGTCTTGATGAAAAAATATGCTGAACAACAAAAAAATGTTAGGAACAGCAGAGAATTTAATTCTTTATCCAAAGAAGTTGAATTTCAAGAATTAGAAATTCAGTTGGCAGAGAAAAATATTAAGGAATTTAAAGTCCAAATAGACCAGAAAAAAATAGTTGTTTCTGAAACTAAAGAACGTTTATCTGAACGCGATGCACACCTTAAGCATAAAAAGAGTGAATTAAATGTTATTTTAGCAGAAACTGAAAAAGAAGAAAAAGCTTTATTGGCCAAATCTGCTGAATATGAAAATCAGATAGAAGAAAGGTTGATAAAAGCATACAAACGCATTAGACACAATGTTAAAAATGGTTTGGCAATTGTACCAATAGAAAGAGGAGCTTCTGGAGGTTCATTCTTTACTATACCGCCTCAAGTACAAGTAGAAATAGCTTCCAGAAAAAAAATAATTACTGACGAGCACAGTGGAAGAATATTAGTAGACTCTACATTGGCTGACGAACAGCAAGTAAAAATGCAAAAATTATTTTCAAAATTATACTAAAAAATACATCTATACAAAAAAGCCACCTTTTCAGGTGGCTTTTTTATTTTAGACCAATTAGGTCTAGAATTTTATACTCCACTTCTAAACTATCCCATTTTTCTTCAATAGCATCCATTTTCATAATCACTTTCATGATTTGCTCCTGCTCATCACCAATTGCCAAGGCTTCTGCATATGGTCTATTGGAAAATGTAACCCTAGAATAAACAGGTATCCATTTATCTGGATGTTTTGCAGCAAAGTGTTTTTCGATTTTTTTCTGTAATAGAAATTTTGGGTCTGCCGTTTTACTGCTCATTTCTATAAAATTCCTATAGCTTAATTCTGCAATAGCATCCGCATTAGGCTTTCTAACCTCCTGGTATTCTTTAAAAATTGTATCCCAATCATTTCCGTACTTGATCATTAACTCATTTAACACATAAATATCTTCAAAACCAGCATTCATCCCTTGCCCAAAAAAAGGCACTATAGCGTGTGCAGAATCACCTACTAAGGCAACTTTGTCCCAATAGGTCCATGGGTAACATTTCATTGTCACCATAGCACTTGTAGGATTTTCAAAGAAATCTTTAGTAAGATTTTCTATATCCTGCATAACATCTGGAAAATGGGTCTTAAAAAAATCCCTGGCTTCTTTCTCATTGGTAATGTTTTCAAAAGACACATCTCCCTCAAAAGGTAAAAATAGGGTACAAGTAAAGCTCCCATCCAAATTGGGCATAGCAATCAGCATAAATTTACCCCTAGGCCAAATATGAAAGGAATTCTTATCCAATTTATGTGTACCATCTTCATTTGCAAGAATGGTCAACTCTTTATAACCAACATTTATAAAATTTTGGGAATAATTAAAACGGCTACGTCTTTGCATTTTATGCCTAATTCTAGAAAAAGCCCCATCACACCCAAAAATAACATCATACTTATACTCTTTCCATTCACTTTTCTCGAATTCACCTGTAAACAATTTAGCTTCTGGCAAATCAACATCCCATACTTTTTCTTTAAACTTAAAAACCACGCCATGTTCTTCAGCTAAATCTATCATTCTGCGATTTAGAACCCCCCTGGATATAGACCATATGGCTTCGCCTTCCTTACCGTATTTTTGAAAATACATTGGTTTATTATTTATATGCATGGCGCGCTTATCTAGAGGTATAGCCAGCTTTTTCACTTCATTTTCGATTCCAACTTCACGAAGAGATTTCCACCCCCTGTTGCTCATAGCAAGGTTAATGGAACGACCTGAAAATTTAATGGTCCTTATGTCCGGTCTACGGTCAAAAACTGTAACAGAATGACCTAGTTTTTGGAGGTATATAGCCAACAACGAGCCTACTAATCCTGATCCAACAATAGCAATGTTCTTGGTGTTCTGTATCATATTTTATTGCTAGTAGGGTTATAATTTATATATGTAAAAATAATAAAATTAAGTTTTAAGCAATTACATGAATAATGATTTGAAAATTATACATCTGATGTAAGAAAACAGAAAGAAATTATTTTCAATTTTTCATTAATACCACACCTATTGGAACAACCGCATATATCCAAAAAGCCCTACACAAACATTGTTGTATAGGGCTTTATTATTTAAATATATTCTTTTTTATTCCAATATTCCGTCTACAATACCGTATGCAACAGATTCTTCTGCTCCCATCCAATAATCACGGTCAAAATCCTTCATTACCTTATCATAATCCTGACCACAATTATCCGCTAAAATCTTGGCGCCAAGCTTTTTGGTTTTTATGATTTCTTTAGCCTGAATTTCAATATTAGAAGCCTGACCTCTAGCACCACCACTTGGTTGATGAATCATAACCCTTGCATGTGGTTGAATAAACCTTCTGCCTTTTTCACCAACAGAAAGCAAGATAGACCCCATGGAAGCTGCCAACCCTGAACACACAGTAGATACCGGGCTTTTAATTTGCTTGATAGTATCATAAATAGCAAAACCAGAAGTAACATACCCTCCAGGGCTATTGATAATCAATTGTATTTCCTTATTATTTTGAAGATCAAGGTAAAGTAAACGTTCTATAACATGCTTTGCGGAATCATCATCTACCATACCCCACAAAAACACTTTTCTTTCATCCAGTAATTTTTCCTGTATTGCTTCTTGTACTTTTCCTTTTTTTGAACTCATTTTCTAATTTGTTGATAGATATCAAAATTAATCAATTTATTGAAAAAGAAACTACCTATTTACTGATACTTATTGAATGGATAAAAAAGAGCTTTTAACGTAGCGATACATCCAAATGATATTCATTGGAGCATTTTGCAGCATATGAAACTGCTGGCACCATTGCTGCCAACAACTTTGCACTAGTCGTTAAAATACTTTTATCCATTTCCACCAATAACGATTCTTCAAGCACAAGAGAGGGTTCTGTAGCTTTTAAAGGAAAAACAAAGTGTCCCAACAACCCCTTCTTGTCATCTACAGATTCTAAAACCACATCGCTTTGATCCCAATTAGGATAAAGAGTATGAAAATCAACTTTACTATTCAAATTAAAAAGAAATAAATGCAATCTATACTCCATACTTAATTCTAAGTAAATAGGGTGAAAATCAAGTTTTATTTCTGTGCGAAACATTGTAAAACCAGTATAAATTGAACTGCTTTCTGATATATTCAATAATTTAATTGAATTTACTTTCACCATTATAATTTTTTTCAGGGGATTTTATAATATCGTTCCCAAAACAAATAATTGTGATGGAAACAATTTATCTAGATTATTAATAAAAAATATTTTGGGCTACTTTAATCTTTTATTTTAATCCTATTCTCAGTGATTTCTTTTATTGGAATAACCATTTTACCCTCTTTGGTCTTTAGTGTTAAAAAAGTGTTGTCTATACTTTCAATAGTTCCTTTTAGACCATTTATTTCAATCTTGTCTCCAACTGCATAATTCCTTCTTGCATAGAACGTACGCAACAAATCAGAAATCACATCTCTAGAACCAAGACCAAAACCTAGGGCTACAGCAAAAAGAAATGCGCCAAGAATTATTGTAAAGTTATTGGTGATAATTGTTGTATCTATGCCTGCATGGTTCAATGCTGTTATGGACATAAAAAATGCAATAATGTAAAATACCACATTGCTCACAATTTTTGAGCCTCCCATTCCAAATGACTCAAAGACCCTGACAAGTGTTTTTTTAACAACTTTAGCAACGTACATACCGCCCATAAAAATCACCAATGCAGTAAGTAAAACTGGTAAGTATCTTAACAGGTTGGCAATTTCATTAGAAATTACCTCTAGATGCATTATGTCCGCAACAATTATAATAAATACTAAAACCATTAATCCCTTTACAAAACCTAAAAGAATTTTTGAAATCTGAATTTTAACATTGGAATCCCCAAAAAGTTTTGCTTCATTTATTTTGTCAGAAAGCCTATCTATTTTAACAATCTTTAAAATTTTATTTAAAACATACAAGACTATTTTAGTGAAAATCCACCCAAAAATTAGTGCTACAATAGCCCCTAAAATTCCTGGCAATGCAGCCCCTATCTCTTTAAGAATTGATGATAGTGTCTCTGAGGTCAAATTTTTCCATTCGCTTATTGTTTCCATAATATTAGTATTAATGAGTGTTAGTTTTTTTGTTTAGTTTTGAACAATCCGCTTATAATTGATGAATAATTAGATGTGACCAAAAAAGCCATATCCATAATAAATTTAGCAATGGCTATATCGTTCATTACCTTTTTCTTCATTTCTAGTGGCACTTCTTTCAAAGACTCCTCCAACTCCTGAAAAGGATTTTTCATTCCATCTAACATTATCCTTGCGTATTATAAATTTCTATTATCCTTGTTTTTGCTCTCTTTAACCGCATTTTAATTGCACTTTCACTTATTTCCATAAGCTTAGTCAATTCTTTGATAGATACTCCATCTTGGTATTTTAACAACAAAATGGATTTGTCATCAGGGTCTATTAATTTCAATGCTTTTTCTAGCTTACCAGACTTCATTTGAAATAAATCTGCATCTGATATATCAGTCGAAAAATTTTGATTTTGATCTTCTACAGGCACTGAGTTGTCCCTTATTTTTTTCTGCTTATCCCTATTGACATAATTTGTACAAAAATTATAAGTCAAAGAATATAACCAAGTAGAAAACTTAGAATTTCCTTTAAATGTATTAAGTTTTACAAATAACAATAAAAAAACATCCTGTGTTAAATCCTCAGCTTCACTTTTGGTTT
>CAYNLI010000082.1:0-13532 GCA_964398035.1 uncultured Flavobacteriaceae bacterium
CATCAAAAATTAATTCAAGTCTTTCGAGAGATCTTTCGTAATCTTTTTCTGTTTTAATAGGTTTAATTTCCATAATTCTGTTTTTTTTTAATTGTGTCTGCATTAATCTTGTCATATTCAGCCTGAGTTCCGATAAACCTGATAAATGTCCATTTTCTGACATAGTTAAATTTAACAATAAGTTTCCTTTAATATTGAAAAACAACTCTACTATTTTTTAAGATACTTGCATTGATATAATTCTTTTTTATATCATTCTGAGAATTCCAATTTGGATTTTTAGCAGTTTCTTACCAAGTTTTCAAATATTGCTGCGAATCTGCATGATTTTCCCGAAATTCCCGTAAAGTTCTTTTCGCTATTATTCGCTTCATATTTTTCTTTCTAATGCAAATAGAATATTGATGTTCTCAAAACACGAACTTTTACAATGTTTATAGTTTTTTAATTCTTGCACCTCTATATTGGATATACCCGTTTGGTGTGTGCTGCTGGAATCCAATCTTTCCTCCCAATGGTTTTTTTAACTTATTGGTTTCAGCAACTTTTTCTCCATTAATAAAAACTTTAACATTTTTACCATTACTATATATCTGCATTAAATACCATTCCATATCACGGCTTACAACACGTGTTGCAGGTGCAATGCCATAGATGCTTCCTGTTGGGTTGGTACTACCTTCAACATTAAAACACTGTATTTCAATTCGTTCTTTTTCATTAAAAACAATTCCTCCATTCCCATTAATCATGTTCTTTACCCAAACTTGCATTTCGAAAGGTTCAAAAAATTCTTTTTTTGTGTAAGCCATGGCATTATTACCTTTCGCTGTCAGAATACCATTAATTATTGTCCATTCAGATTTCCCTTTTAATTCCAAACTATCAATCCCGTGATCGAAAAGGTAAACCCACTGTTTTTCGTTATTCGGTAGTGGATGAATCTCAATATCTTTGTAATATGCACCACTATTGCATATGTTCTGAATACCTATAAAACCTCTATGCGATCTATAACTCAAGGCAGGGTTTTTGTTCATATCAATATCATGAATAATAGTATCATTCATTGTAACTCTTAATGTTGGCCAGTTACAAATTACTTCATACTGATTCCATTCTTTTGAGGATGAACTCGATATACTTAGTGGTGCAGCCACATCATAAATAGCGCCTGATGATCTAAGAGCATGATCATGTTGATCGTGCCGCAAATGAATCTTGAATCCTGTTTTCAACCTAGATGCGTCTATTGGTGCGTGAAGCAAAACTCCTCCCTCATACCAACCGTTGGTTTTATATGAAAAACGAAGAATGAAATTTTCATATTCCTTTTTACTGCGCAACCACGAGGGGTAAGGGTGTTTACCCGTCGTATAAATTGTATTTTCTTTCACTATAAATGACCCAGGAGTACCCATGGTTACCCAATCGTTTAAATCTTTACCGTTAAATAACGAAATAAAATCACCATTTTTCTTTGTATTTTGAGACCATAAACTATTGGAATTTGTCAGCCCAACTATAATTGAAACTAGAAGGATATATTTTTGAATCATTAATTTATTTTTCTCTTATTGTGATAAATTTGATTTGTGTGGTTTTAGAAAACTCAAAGAGTCCATCCTTCTCGATACTCTCTTTTTAGTAATTTATTGGCTTCTGGCATATTGGTAATATTGAATTTTTTTGAATCCCAAGATAATTTTCCTCCTGTTTTTGCCGCTATATTACCTAAAAGTATTGTTTCAGTAAGTGGCCCTGAGTAATCAAAATCAGTAGATGTTTTACCATCACCTTTACACGCTTTTACCCACTCTTGATAATGATTTGTACCTCTGTCAAAAAGTTGTTTTGGACGTTTAACATCTCGTATGTTTTCAACAGAAAGTAATCTTGGAAGATCTTTATCTGGTGGAGTATTCAACACCCTATGTGGAATCAATATAGTTCCTTTTTCTCCATAATACAGCCCTCCTTGACTTGGAAGTTTTTCTTTCATTTTAGAACTTTCTGGCATAAAGGGCATATTATATCCATCGTGCCATGTCATTGAAACTGGCGGCAGATTACCTCGCTTAGGAAATTCCCATCGAACAACAGTACCATTTGGAACTATTTGATTAGTAAAAGGCTGCGGGTGTGCCTGAACAGACAATGGAGACACCAAATCAAGTGCTCCAAACGCAGGATCCATAATATGACACCCCATATCACCAAGCCTACCAACACCAAAATCCCACCACTTACGCCACTTACTTGGCGCATATTGCGGATGGTAAGCTCTGAAGGGTGCTGGTCCAAGCCATAAATCCCAATCCAATGTATCTGGAATAGCAATACTAGGTATTTTGTTCATTGGTATTGTTGTCAAATTTTTTCTCATATCTCCTTTCACAAACCCCTTACAACTCCATAAGTCTACTTTATAAACATTACCAATAATACCAGATTTTATCATTTCAACACCAAGTTTCAACCCATCTGTTGCATGAATCTGAATTCCCATTTGTGTCACTACGCCACGTTTTCGTGCCTCTTCGGTAAGTGCACGAACTTCGAACATATCGTGCGCAAGAGGTTTCTGGCAGTAAACATGTTTATTCATTTTAATAGCCATCATTGCGGCAACTGCATGTGTATGATCAGGTGTTGACACCATAACTGCATCAATATTTTTATGCTCCTTTTCAAGCATAATTCTAAAATCTTTATACTTGTGTGCTTTTGGGTAATTCTTAAATGAGTTTGCTCCGCGCTTATAATCCACGTCACATAATGCATAAATATTTTCAGTAGCCACACTTTTAACATCTGACTGACCTTTACCTCCGACACCTATACAGGCAATATTTAATTTATCACTTGGAGCTACATATCCTGACCCTCCTAAAACAAATCTAGGAACAATGGTAAAAGCTGTTGATGCAATTACTGTCTTCTTTACAAATTCTCGACGTGATTTATTTTTCATGATTAGTTATTTAAAAACTATTTAAATAAATTTTATATCCTTCAATATTTCGAGTATTGACTTCTCTATTTCTTTCACCTTTACAATGTTTTACCAAAACCGTAGGGTCTATCAAATAGATACACCTACAAAGCATTAATAATCGAATTTTGAAACCTGGCTTTCATTTATCAATAACACTAAATACGATAGTTCGCACAAAAAGTTAAAAGTCATCCAATGAATTTGCAATGGAATTAATATTAGATTGAAATATTCTAATCCCCCTACAAAATTATTCACTAGATGACTTTTTGAAATAACCTTTATTGGTAGTTAGGGTTTTCGACTAAATTAGGATTGTCAGATATTTTTTTAAAAGTTAATGGGTAATAATAATGTTGTGGCAAAAATACCCTAGGATTTGCTATGGCATTTTTTACTTCTATTTTAAATTTTTCTGTATCATAATTATACACAAAACTTAACCCCATCATTGTTTTGTCATTCAACAATCCTTCAGCAATACGCCATCGTCGAATATCCCAAAAACGGTGGTTTTCAAAGACTAATTCTACTGCGCGTTCATTACGTATAGTCTCCTCATCAATTACCAACTTATCTGGCATTCCAGCACGTTGGCGCAATCTATTAATTAATGTCAATGCCTCACCAGCCTTACCTAAATAAAAAGCTGCTTCTGCCATATTCAAATAAGTTTCTCCTAATCTAAAAATATGAAAATCTTCGCCAGACTCATTAAAACTTAATTGTTTCCCTGAACTCTCGTCTAAAAACTTACGCATTAAAAACCCTTGACGAAGTGGCTTTGGTCTTGGTTCATAAGCTCTTTTGGGAGCTTTAGCCATCACGCCATTTGGTAATATTCCAGTAGTAACATCTTCTCCACCCACTAAACTTTTTTCATGAAAATAAGCTTTTTTACCCCAAAATTCAGCACCATTATATAGAATAGCGGCTTTAAAACGCGGATCTCTATTTCCAAATAACTCATCCATATCCCATTCTTGAGTAGCATATTGTGTTCTTGGAATCGCACCAGAAGACCCATCAGCAAATTCAAATTTCTCTACAATATCTAAATATACCCTAAGGTTAGAATTCCATACAGATGCATAAGCTGCATGTACTGCCTGAACAGAGAGGTTATGCCCCATTCCAGAATCACCATCATAACGCTCGGTAAAAATAACTTCAGGATTATCTTCTATTTCATCAACAAACAATTGGTGATGATTTTGTACAGGATCAGCGTATTTTTCATACAAAGAAATAGGACTAGCCTCTATAAGTTCTTTTGAAGCATCGTATGATTTTTGCCAATAAGACATTTCTGCTGCTGTTGGTATCCCTACAATACCGTCTAATTGAACCGTACTAAAACGAGAAATACTTGCGGCATACAGCATTGCACGACTCTGTAATGCCCTTGCTGCCCATTTATTAACACGACCACCTTCTGTTTCTCCCTTATTTGGAAGGTCATCAAAAATGGCATTCATTTCGGCATCTACAAAATCATAAATTTCTTGTTCCTTATTTCTTGGAATAAAAATAGTCTCAGGATCATCATCTAAATTTTGCACGGTAGTTATAAGTGGTATACCTCCCCAACGCTTTACCATTTCAAAATAGCAATAAGCTCTTATCCATCTAGCTTCTGCTATCCTTTTCTTTTTATACGCTTCATCAAAATCTGATTTTCCTATTTCGTCTATAAAAATATTGGCTTTTCTAATTTCTGAGTATTTCCAATAATCCAATCCGGCAAACAAATTTTCTGAGGTCATTGGTGCTCTTATTGCCGCATTTGGTTGCTGCCAAGGTGCAAACTGTATCATCTCGTCTGCCATAGCTGCAAGAACTGCAAGACGAGTTGATATATTAACAAATTGTACACTAGAATATAAATCAGTAAGGTAAGCGTCAGCCAAATTTTCATCAACCCAGACAGCATTAGTTGAAATTTTATCTAGAGGCGCTTTATCAAGTACATCTTCACATGACATTAAAATGGTTGTGAACACCATTAATATAAAAATTATTTTTTTCATTTTATCTAGTTTTTAAAGTGACATATTAATTCCCATTGATACCGTTTTCATCAAAGGATAAGTAGCTCCTCCTTGATCTCCAGGGCCCTCTGGGTCAAAAGTTCCTCTATAGACACCTAATTTATCCCATGTTATTAAATTAGATCCTGAAACAAATACTCTGATTTTATCGAATCCTATTTTAGTTAAAACATCTTGAGGAATATCATACCCAATATTCAAGTTTTTTAATCGCAAATAGGTTCCGTCTTGCAACCAAAAATCTGAAACTCTATCATTGTTTGGAGTACTACCGGAATTTGTAGCTGCTGGAAGTATAGCATTCGGATTGATATTTACTGTTGGATCATTAGGGTCTGGAGTCCATCTATGTTTGTATTGATATTTGAATGGAACCCTATTATTAAAAAAGATGCTTCTAGCTCCTTGTGTAATATTGAAGTTAAACCCCGAAGCACCTTGAAATAAAGCTGATATATAAATTCCTTTATAAGAAACATTTAGATTCAATCCGTACGACATATCAGGAAATTCTCCTTTACCAATTTCATCTAAATCTCTCCAATTTAAAACACCGTCTCCATTTAAATCAACATATCTAATATCTCCAGGTGATACTCTATCGTTACCTGTTCCTCCAGCTACTAATGACTGGTCTACATTATGAGCGTCAATCTCTGCCTGACTCATAAAGATACCATCGGTCTTATATCCTATATTTCTATTAACCCAGTTACCACTATTCGATTGAATAAGGTTAAAGCGCTTTATAAATTCAGGATCGTTCAATTCTTCATCTGAAGTAGCGAAGGCTTCAATGGCTTTATCAACAGGCCAATATCTATACTTTTCTCGGGCAAGTCCAAAAGAAACTCCCACATTGTACTTGAATTTTCCAATAGTATTTCTATGGGTCAATACTATATCAAATCCGCGATTATCCGTTGAATTCTGGTTTACCTGAGGCAATGTCGCCCCAAATGTACTTGGAAATTGATCTACTGGGGTTGCAAAAATTCCTTCTTGTAACCTATAAAAAACATCCAATTCCATTCCAATCAACCCATTAAGAAATTGTGCGTCGACACCCACATTATAGGTAGTTAGATCTCTCCAAGTCATAAAAGGGTTTGCTAAACCACTCGTCGCAAGCGCTGTAGACAAGCCATTAGGCCCAAATAAATACGAATCGAATCGACTTGTTTTAATTTCATTGGCTGACAGGTATCTAAAATAATCTGGGGATCCGTCAGGTTTAAAAATTCGGTCGTTTCCTGTTTTACTATAAGACACTCTCAATTTTAGATTATCTACAAAATCCATTTTGTCTTTTATGAACTTTTCTTCCGAAATTCTCCATGCAGCAGACACACTAGGAAAAAAGCCCCAACGACTTTCTGCCGCAAAGTTACTGGTAGCGTCATACCGAAAAGAACCCTCTAAAAAATATTTATCCTTATAGCCATAGTTTATACGACCAACAACACTAGATCTTCCAAATTCTATGGCATCGCCTGAATTGGTAATTGCTAGTGTAGAGCCGAAATTCAAGTAAGGAAAATCATCAGATAATAAATTATCACGACCCGTACTAATATTAAGTATTTTTTCCTCAATAGTTTCTGTCAATAATAAGCCTTTTACCGTGTGGTTTCCATATTCACGATCATAATGTAATGAGATTCTAGGATAGAATCTTTTAAATTGATATAAATCTTCATTTAAAATACTTTTGCCGCGCGCTCCTATGGCAACAGGTTCTTGCAAGTCTCTATCAAATTCATGAATTATCGCTTTCTTTCCTACACTCTTTACTTGTCTGGTTTGAGAAACATAAGAGAACGCAGCTTTTGCAGACAAACCTTTTAAAAATGGGAATTTATAATCGAGTTCTATCTTTCCTGTCAATACTTCGTTGTTAGTATCTATATACCCAACTTCACTTCTCTTGGTAGAACCAACAGCAGCTCTATTGGTAAACCCTCCCCCACTATATGCGTTCAACTCTGGGTATCCAGGTATTACAGGAGGTAAAATAGGCTCAGAGACAGTAATTTGCCAATAAAGATCGTTCAACGCAACAAAAGGTTTCGAAATTTTTTCTTTTCGATAACTCAAATCAATTCCAAAACTCAAGTTTTCAGTAATTTCTGTATCTATATTAGAACGAACATTGTATCTATTATAATTTAAATCACCACTTTTAAAAGAGCCCCCTTGACCCAAGCTACCAAAAGATGTAAAGAACCGTACTTTTTCAGATCCACCTCTTACACTCAGGTTGTGCTGATTTAGTGGTGCCCATGTTCTAAAAACAGCTCTTTCCCAATTGTAACTTTCATAACCAGGGCCAGCTGCCTTATACAAAGCTAACTCTTCAGGGGTATAACTTGCGGCTCCTGATTCATTCTGCATTTCTACAAATTCTCCTCCATTTACGGTATTTTTCCATACTGTGGGTTGCTGAAAACTGGTAACACCTGTATATTGTATTATTGGTTTTCCTACTTTCCCCCTTTTTGTAGTCACCAATATCACACCATTACCAGCACGTGCGCCATATACTGCAGCAGAGCCATCTTTTAAAACATTTATAGATTCTATATCGTTCGGATCAACCCGGTCGAGACTCATTTCAATACCGTCTACAAGCACTAATGGAGTTCCGAAACCTCTAATATTTAACTGAGTAGCATCATCTCCAGGTACACCTGATGTCTGTTTTGTAAGGAGTCCTGCTACTCTACCCCCTAATAACTCGGTAGTATTGGCAACAGAAACAGTAGTCAGGTCTTTGGCGTCAACTTTTACTACTGAACCCGTTATAGCAGATTTTTTTTGTGTTCCATAACCCACTACCACTACCTCATCTAAATTAGCAGCATCTTCTTCTAAAATTATGGATAAATCAGTATTTTCATTAATACTGATCTCTTTTGTCTTATAGCCTATATAAGAAACCACGAGTACAATATTTTCAGTAGTGGTTGTTAAAGAAAACTTACCATCAAAATCAGTTTGTGTTCCATTGACTGTTCCTTTTTCAACAATACTAGCTCCTGGTAATGGTTGGTCATTTTGATCAACAACCACTCCTATAATCGATTGCTGTACAATTACCTTTTTATCTTCTATAATTTTAATACCCAGTCTCTTTTTTAATTTTTTAATTTTCCTTAAGATAACCTGAGTATTTCTTACTTTATATTTTGTCGAGGTGTTTTTAAATAGACGCTCTAATACAACTGTTATAGGCTGTTCTTTTACATTGATAGACACCATGCGACTTAGATCTATTCCTTCTAATTTGTAAATAAATCTAAAAGCTGTTTTTTCTTCAATAATTTCTATCACTTTCTCGGTAGAAATATTGTTCAGTTCCAAGGTGACTTTGGTTTTCTGCGCATAGGTATTTGCCTTAATATTTAGCATAAATACCAAAATGAAGAGTGTCGTCAGTTTCATTTTTAAATCTAACTTAAGCGAAAGAGAGTTTTTCCCGACGCGAGTACAGTTTTTTTTCATATTTTTAAAGTGTTTTTTTGGTGGGCAATTTAGTTTGTTCGTCAATTTACTATCGGAAAATGTTCTCAGCATTTTCCGATTTTTTGTTTCTGATTTTAATTCATAGTTACTATTATGGTTTTAGATGGTTAATTAATAATTACTTTATTGTTTTCTATCGTATAATCCAAACCGAGTACATCATCAAAATAACTCAGTATGTTTTTTATAGGCTCTTTTTTAAAACTTGCATTGAACAAGATAGTTTCCAATGCCTTATTTTTATTTATAATTTCTATATTATAATGGCGTTCTAAGGTTTTAAGCATATGTTTGAATGTGCTGCTTCTAAAGATTAATTCTCCCTTTCGCCATGAAGTGTATTGATGTATATTAACTTTTTGAACTAAAAATTCTTCTTTAATTTTATCCCATTCTCCCATATAACTTGGAGTTAGCACCACATTCTTCACATTGCTATTTTGGCTTTTCGCATATAGCCCTACTGACCCTTCAACTAATACTACATTAGGAGAATGGTTCTCAAGATAGGAAGATACATTAAACTGAGTACCTACAACTTCTATATTAAAATCTGTGGCATTTACTATAAAAGGATGTGCCTCGTCTTTGGTAACCTCAAAAAAAGCTTCACCAACTAGAAATACTTCTCTATTTTCTCCTTGTAAAAATTTAACTGGATATCGTAACGAAGATCCCGAATTTAGGTGAACTAGGGTGCCATCCGATAGTGTTAATTGAAATTGCTTACCGTATGGAATGAATAATTCATTGTACGCAAAGCTTTCTGAATCTGCTTGCCCAGTATAGTTCAATTGTTTGCCGTTTTGTTTTGCTACTATAACACCACTACCACCTAGAACTTTAACCGCACCATCTTCCTCTATAATTTGAATATCACCATTCTCTAATTGCAAAACAATATCCTCATCAGATACAATAAGCCGCTCTGGACTAGCCGAAACACTATGATAGAGAATATACCCAAGACTTACCATTCCTAAAAATAATGCTGCATATTTTAATAAGATCTTAAAGGGAAGTCGTTTTACCTCTACCGTCTTTGATCCAATAGGAAGGGTTTTTATATACGCCTGATTGGCATTAAATGAATGACAATAAGTATTGATCAAATGGTACAACTGTATTTCGTCCTTTAAAAAAATTTTATTTTCAGGATGCTCCATCCATTTTTTCAATTCTTTTACCTCTTCAATAGAAAGCTCATTGCGGAAAAATTTATCAACAAAATTTGGAAAGAGTTGTTTCACTTTTTTATTTTTACATATATTACGCTAAAGTTTACAAAAACCCCTACGGTTTTAATCATTATTTTTTAAAAAAGAAAGGATTTTCTTGGACAATAATTTATGGACTATTCGATAAAGAATCAAAAAAAACTCGTGCTTGGCATTCAATTAGGAGATGAAGCTGCCTATAAAGTGGCTTATCTATATTATTATGAGCCTTTGTGTATCTATATTTTGAACTTTACGACCAATCGAACTGTTGTGGAGGATATTGTACAAGATGTGTTTTTGAAATTATGGACAAAACGAAAATCTCTTCGACCAGATGGTTCTCTTAATGGGTATCTGTACAGACTCACTTATAACACCTTTATTGATTTATATAGAAAAAACAAACAACTAGAAACTGATTTACAGCTCTTTAAAAGAGAGTCTTTAACCGAATTAATCGAAGAAAATGAAGAGCAATTTCAATTGCGGCTTGAGAAGGTACAAAAGGCTATAGAAGAATTACCTCCTAGATGCAAGGAGGTTTTTATTTTATGCAAACAACGAAGGATGCGTTACAAAGAAATTGCTGAAAAATTGGATATTTCAATCAAAACCGTAGAAAATCAGATGGGAAAAGCGCTATCAATTATTCGCAAAAAAGTGAAATCAAAATTGGCTGTACTGCTTTTTTTACTTCAAAAACAATTTAAAAAAGATAAACTCTACCTATAGAAGTCTTACATACCTGCACGAAGGGTACAGGTCAATAATTTTACTTCTGATGCCAATAACGGTATGACTGCCGTTTTTTGTCCTAGATTATATAGAATTATTGGCACGCTGAACGAAGCTATAGCAGCAAGCACTAGGATAGTAGAGGATGAAAAAGTCAGAGATGAACTTATTGGGCAAGCCAAATTTCTACGGGCATTTATTTATTTTAACCTAGTCCGCGTATTTTCGGATGTTCCTTATATAGATTTTGTCGCAACTGATCTATTGTCATTGACCGACATATCCAAGACAGGCCAAGCGGAGATTTAAATTTTGCCAAGGATAATCTGCCAATGGCACACACCACTTCCGGCAAAAGGTTCTGCGTATACGGCTCTTGCAGATGTTTATTTGACATTAGGAAGGTGGCAAGAAGCCTATACTCGGCAAAATACGTTATAGACAATGCCAGCACCTTAGGTTATACCCTGGAAGCAGATTATAAAGACTTGTTTAATGCCAATAGCCAACAAGGAAGTTCGGAACATATTTTTGCCGTGGAATTCAAAGAACAACTGAGCAGTTACCCCTATAATGTAGATATATTTCCATTTCTTACCAGTATTGGTAATGCTGATATTGGAGGTTGGAACGTTACTTCACCGACCCAGAAAGTTTATGACACATGGGATGCAAGGGATTACCGAAAAAAGTGGCCATTGCGGACAGCACCTATATAGGAGGCGATCTTAGACCGTACACTGAATTTGACATTCCCAGTCCCCACTGTGCTAAATACCGGAGATTTGGCAACGACAGCGGAAATAATTACGCCGTGTACAGGTTTGCAGAAGTTTATCTTATAGCCGCAGAAGCATTGAATGAAATAAGTGGTCCTTCGGGTGAGGCGATAGGTTATGTAAACGTAGTTCGGGAAAGGGCCAGAAACTGGAATGGAACAATGACCAGCTTTCCTGCCGATATTACTTCAGGGGTCTCTAAAGAAGAGTTTCTGGGTTTAATCTTGGAGGAAAGACGTTTCGAATTAAGTTTTGAGTTAAAAAGATGGTGGGATATCAAAAGACGGAATATGGGTGCCAAAATATTTGCTACCGATGGTCTTCCTCAACCAGCTTTTACCGACGCTAAATACTTGTTAGGGCTTCCGCAAGATGAGTTGGATAGAAACCCCAATTTAAAACCACAAAATCCAAGCTACTAAATTTAATATATTTCTAAGTTAGTATTGTTAGTTTCCGAGTAGGTGAAAAAGGGAGGGGTTTTCTCTCCCTTTTTTATTAAGAAAATCCAGTTCAGCTGTCCGAAAGTTAGAGCTAAAAATTGATTATAGGTCTTATACCTGCTACAGCCTTCGTCACTTTTATGTTGTGCGGCGCATCGAGAGAGCATCCAACAAGGAACCAAATCTATCTATTTATCGAAGTAAAGGGGTATTTGTATTTTTAGTGCGCTTGTAGAGTCACATATAAATTATTTTTTGTTCGCAAACCAAAAATAAGGGATTCTCAAACTATTTTTTTAAAGGCACCTTCAGAAGCGAATTAACTTATTGACATTCAGCGAATTAATTTGTATTTTAGATGAAACAAACCCCGAATATGAGTCTACAGCTCTAAAAACGGGGTATTATCTAGAATATGTATGACCAAGATACGTAGATTTGACAATTTCCAACACAAATTTTCTTTCACATCACAGACAGAGGAGTTCGAACTTTTTTTCAATCGTTTTTAACATGCTAGAAAGCCCCCAAAGCGATACTGTTTTCCTGCATAAATCGATATTCAAAACTTTTTAGAGCCTCTTTTCTTTTATAGCCCAAATCCATTTAGGGATTAGATTTTCTATTTATAAACCGTGTATTCAACAGAATTTATGCACAAAAGGGCAAGATAAATACAAGCGGGCGATTTTTATCGGTCCGCTTGTATTTATGTGCGGCTCCGAAAAGGCTGAAAAACCAGAGCCGGAAGAATCCCGATTATGAGTCGGCATAGCGCGTCCGCATGGAGAGGATTGGAGCGGTAGGGTGCCGGACTTCTACAGGGAGGCTTCGGAGTTCAGATGCAAATAACTGTAACCAAAAAAAACTAAAACCTATAATCTTTTTCCTCCACTATAGGGAGAATGTCAAAAATTTGTAATTTTGTAAAAATTACTTTTAAAAGTAATTTTTACAAAATTCAGAAAAACCATCTTTATAAATGTTATCTCGGAAAAAAAGAGACCTATTTTCAGTTTTATTCGATAAACATTATATAAGATTATACAACTATGCTTTTAAAGTCCTTAAAAACAAAGAGGTTTCCGAAGAACTGGTACAGGAAACATTTATAAAACTTTGGGAAAACATAGCGCAAATAAGCCCGGAAGACCGATCAATAGCTTCTTTCTTAATCATTACCCTGAAAAATAAAATTGTGGACAACTATAGAAAAGACCAAGTACGCACAAAGCACAATAACTTGTATTATTTGCAGCAGGAAACGCAAATTGATATGAACAATGATTGGGAGTTGGGCCAAGAAATCAATACCATTTACAATGCCCTTCCTGAAAACACCTTGCATATTTTTCGATTATCCCGTGAAAAAGGTCTTACCTACAAAGAAATAGCCAAGCTAAAAACTATTTCTATAAAAACTGTAGAATCCCATATTTCAAAGGCCCTGGAGATTTTTAGGTCAGAATTAAAAGATTATCTGTAACCCAGGGCAAAAGCATCATAGTTGGAGTACCTTTTTCAAGTACTGATTATCTAGAGCAGCCTTGAATCTTTTGCCTTTAACCCCTTGTTTAGCAGTTTTTTTGTTTTTCAGAAGGTTGAGTGCTATTTTTAATAGTATGGAGAAATTCTGCGCTGAGTTTCCAATTCTTTTTCTAGAGGTATCCTGGATCAAGACCAATTGTTGTGTTTAAGCAAATATTCTAGTTAGTCTAAAGAGGAAGAATTAAGACCGTTGCACGGTATAATCTGTTTAGAATAGGCGTAAAAATTAACTA
>CAYNLI010000083.1:0-13372 GCA_964398035.1 uncultured Flavobacteriaceae bacterium
AACGTTTAATCTGTTGATTTTCAATAGATTGTATTTTTGTCATGTACTAAACTAAAAAACATAAAAACACTTTGCTTTTATAAGTATCAAACCGTACCTAAAAAAATGATTACAGGAAAAAATTATATTGGCAACCAATTAGTAGGTTCTAAAAGAACATTTAAAACTTTTAATCCGCAAAGCAATACCGAAAACTCCAGTGAGTTTTTTGAGCCTTCATCTGATGATATCAATAAAGCTGTTGCCTTGGCATCAGAAGCATTTTACACCTATAAAAATACAAGTGGTGCTCAAAAGAATAATTTTCTGAATGCCATAGCAGATGAAATTTTAGCCCTTGGTGATGAATTGATTACCATGTACACCCAAGAATCTGGTTTACCAGAAGGTAGAGCTATTGGCGAACGTGGCAGGACCATGGGGCAATTGCGTCTTTTTGCAAATTTGGTTGCGGACGGCTCATGGGTAGAAGCTTCCATTGACACTGCCCAACCAGAAAGAGAACCCTTACCAAAAGCTGACATTCGTAAAATGTTGGTGCCAACTGGGCCTGTAGTTGTTTTTGGAGCAAGTAATTTTCCTTTGGCATTTTCAACCGCAGGAGGTGATACAGCATCTGCATTGGCATCAGGATGCCCAGTAATCGTGAAATCTCACCCTATGCATGCTGGAACTGGTGAGTTGGTATCATCTGCCATTATAAAAGCGGCAGAGAAAACTGGAATGCCAAATGGTGTTTTCTCCAACCTAAACAGCAGTGGAATAGAAGTTGGAGTGGAGCTGGTTAAACACCCTTCTATAAAATGTGTTGTTTTCACCGGAAGTTTTAATGGTGGTAAAGCGTTATTTGATATTGCCAACAACAGGCCAGAACCTATCCCAGTATTCGCTGAAATGGGAAGTATAAACCCCGTAGTATTGTTACCTAAAGCTATAGCAAACAATTTAGAAAGTCTTGCTGAAAATTTGGCAGGTTCCATCACATTGGGAGCGGGTCAATTTTGCACCAACCCTGGTCTAATTCTAAGTATTGAAAGTGATGAACTTAAAAAATTATCTCAAAATATTGCTGAATTACTTGAAGACATGGATGCTTCCTGTATGTTGCATCCCAATATAAAACGTACCTACACAAAAAATCAGTCAGAAGTAACCTCTCAAGACAGTATTTCTGTTTTGACCAATTCATCTGACAACGCAGAAGTAAATTATGTAAAACCTCAATTGGCAACCGTACAAGGAGATGTCTTTTTAAAGAACCCCACCCTACACAAAGAAGTATTTGGTCCTTTCTCTCTAATTGTTCAATGTAAAGATGGTAAAGAACTTCTTGAAGTGGTCAAATGCCTTGAAGGACAGTTAACGGCTACTTTAATTGCAGAAGAGAATGAGTTGTCCCAATACCCAGAGCTCATCAACCATTTATTGGAAAAGGTGGGCAGATTGATTCATAATGGCATGCCAACAGGTGTAGAGGTTTGTCCATCCATGCAACATGGAGGGCCGTATCCTTCTACAACCGATAGTAGATTCACTTCAGTGGGCACAAGTGCCATTAAGCGCTTTGTGAGACCATTATGCTACCAAAGCTGGCCGCATAATCTACTCCCTGAAGAGTTGAAAAATGAAAATGCATTGGGTATTTTCAGGTTGGTGAACAGTGAATATTCCAAAGACAAAATCTAACAAACCCAAAAATGGAGAGCTACACTTTTAGCTGTATTGATGCACACACTTGTGGTAACCCTGTACGATTGGTAAAAACAGGAAGGCCAGAACTCATTGGTAATTCCATGAGTGAAAAACGTCAACATTTTTTAAAAGAATTTGATTGGATCAGAAAAGGGTTAATGTTTGAACCGCGTGGTCATGATATGATGAGCGGAAGTATTCTTTATCCACCAAGTAATCCAGAAAACGATTTTGGCGTGCTGTTCATTGAAACAAGTGGCTGCTTGCCCATGTGCGGACATGGAACCATTGGCACAGTTACCATTGCCATAGAAGAAGAACTTATACAACCCAAAAAATCTGGCGTTTTAAAAATGGAAACACCTGCTGGGCTGGTGAAAATAGCCTATACCCAAGAAAATAACAAGGTCACTTCTGTAAGACTGACCAATGTGAAATCCTACTTGGCCAAAGAAAACATTATTATTGAATGTCCAGATTTGGGAAAACTCTCAATCGATGTTTCTTATGGTGGTAATTTTTATGCCATTATAGATGTCCAAGAAAATTTTCAAGGATTAGAAAATTATAAAGCTGAGCAATTGATTAAATGGAGTCGAGTTTTAAGAGACCGCATAAATACAACCCACACTTTTGTTCACCCAGAAGACGACTCCATCAAAGGGCTGAGCCATATTCTCTGGACAGGAAAAACAATTTCTTCCAAAGCAACAGCAAGGAATGCCGTTTTTTATGGTGATAAAGCTATAGACCGTTCACCTTGTGGCACAGGCACATCTGCCCGTATGGCACAATGGCACGCCAAAGGGAAACTGAAAATAGGAGAGAAATTTATACATAAAAGTATTATTGGCAGTCAGTTTATTGGACGTATTGAGGAAGAAACCATTATTGGCGATAAGAAAGCCATTGTCCCCAGCATAGAAGGTTGGGCAAGAATTTATGGCTATAATACTATTATCATAGATGATGAAGACCCTTATGCAGAAGGTTTTCAGGTAATTTGATGTTGAATTGAACTTGCTTCAGCATCCTATTAAAACAAATATAAAATACATGCATGAGTAAAAATGTTATTGTTATAGGAGGAGGAATTATTGGGCTAAGTTGTGCCTATTACTTATTAAAAGAAGGGTGTAAAATTACAGTAATAGATAAATCCAACTTAAACGGTGGAGCCTCCTACGTTAACGCGGGGTATATAACACCAAGCCATATTATTCCATTAGCTTCACCTGGCATGATGGCCAAGGGTATTAAATGGATGTTCAATAGTAGTAGTCCGTTTTATATGAAACCCCGTTTAGATGTCGACTTTATAAAATGGGCATGGAACTTTAATAAATCTTCTACCAAAGCTAATGTAGAAAAGGCCATTCCCTTAATTAAAGATATTAATCTATTGAGCAAAGAATTGTATACTGATATGTACAACTCTAAAGATTTGGGGGATTTTCAGTTAGAGAAAAATGGCTTGTTGATGCTATACAAAACAAAGAAAGAGGGCCAACATGAAAAAGAAGTGGCCAAAAGGGCAAAAGATATTGGATTGGAAGTCAAAGAGCTTACTTTAAAAGAGCTTAACATGCTACAACCCAACTTAAACAAAGACCTTTTAGGTGCAGTTCATTACAAATGTGATGCCCATACTACACCATCAGAAATCATGCGAAAATTAATAGCGTACTTAAAAGTGCAAGGTGTGGTTTTTAAAACCAATGAAGAGGTAATTGATTTTAATTTGAACAATGAATTTGTAAAAGAAGTTATCACAAACAAAGCTACATATCCTATTGAAGAGTTGGTATTGGCTTCTGGTTCATGGAGTCAAAAAATATCTAAAAAATTAAAGCTCAATATTTCCGTACAGTCAGGCAAAGGCTACAGAATTAATGTAAATAGAACCACTCCTGTAATATTGCCCGCAGTTTTAATGGAAGCCAAAGTTGCCGTTACCCCAATGAAAGGTTTTACAAGATTTGCCGGTACTATGGAATTTTCTGGCATAGACAATACCATTAGAAAAAAAAGAGTGCAAGCCATAGCCAGTGCTGCCAGTGCCTACTATGAAGATTTTAAAATTACTGAGCAAGAAAAAACAGAGGCCCAATATGGATTCCGCCCTGTTTCACCAGATGGCTTGCCGTACATTGGACGAACATCAAAATATAAAAACCTAAGTATAGCAACGGGACATGCCATGATGGGATGGAGCTTGGGCCCTGCAACAGGGAAATTGATTTCAGAAATCATCACAAATAAAAAACCATCTATGAACATAGACGGTTTTTATCCAGAACGTAAGTTCTAGCTTATTATAATTCTCTCACTTTTACATTCCTGAACCATACTCCTGCACCATGATCTTGCAATGCCAAATATCCTGAGTTGGCTTTTCCATAATCAGGATAATCGTTCCATTTTCCGTTGTTTCTTTTTGTTTTCCAATCATCGGTATACTTATCAAAGTCAACAATTTTTTCTCCATTGAGCCAGTGTTGTACCTTTCCGTTATCAAAAATAATTTTGGTGGTGTTCCACTCTCCCACAGGCTTCAACGTTTTCTTATCATTGGCCAAATGCATGGCATAATTAACACCTGTTGTTTGCCAATCTTCCAAAGGGTTGGGAAAACCTATATCATCTATGATTTGATATTCAGGACCTGTTTGGTATGGGGAATGGTATATTGTATCCTCAACTACATGGTAAAAGACACCACTATTGCCACCCTCGCTTATTTTCCATTCCAAACTGAGCTCAAAATTATCATATTGCTTCATAGAGATAATATCGCCACCCTTATCACCAGCCGCTCCAAAACATTCAATAATACCGTCAGAAATCTTCCAATTACTGGGCAATGATTCTTGATTATAGCCACGCCAATGAGAAACATCCATTAAAGAAACCCATTCATTTGATTCTTCAGTTATTTCTTCTGACACAACGGTATTTACCTCTTTCTTTTTTTCTTCTTTGCAAGCCAATATCATTATACTCAAACAAAAAACTCCTACTATTCTTCTCATTTATGCTGAATTTATTTACAATGTTTAATTTTCTTCATATCCAAAGAATGTCATTCTAATGATTCTCTTCTTAAAATAGTCAGAATTACCATATCAATTTATCTAAAAAATATGAAATTGCCTAATAAAATGTGGAACACTATTCTATTAGACTGTTTAACAACAATCTAGTTTTATCACTGTTCCAATCTGCTGCCCCAGTTTCTGCAATTATAATACGACCTTCTTTGTTGATGACATAAGTTGTTGGTATCACTTTGGATTCTAAAACATCTGGATCCTGACTCCTAGAAAAGTAAACTGGGAAATTATACTTCTTCTTTGCTATAAAATTATTGACTTTATCCACATCGTCTTTCGCCAGCATTACAAAACTTACTTTATCTCCATAATCATCATAAAGCTCTTGTATACTTGGCATTTCTGCAACACAAGGTGGACACCAGGTGGCCCAAAAATTCACAAAGACCACATTTCCTTTTTCGTTTTCAAAATCAAAGGAGTTTCCATTCACATCCACCAATTGCCACTGATACGTATCTAACGGAACTTGCATTTCTTCTTTGATTGTTGCTGCACTACCTGCAAGCAATCTACTTACATGAACCTTTACACGAAAACCTATTGGTGTAAATAGTAAAAGTATAGCTCCCAAAATAAATAATCCATTAACCAATTGTTTCCTTTTCAATTTCATAAGTATTAATTTACAAGAAGTCTATCTAAAATTTTATGTGTTTTCCCGCTGTTCCAATTGACAATATCATCCTCATAAATTATGATATCACCTTTTTTATCAATAAGATAAGATGATGGAACTTCTTCTGGATTTATAGGCGTTTTTTTACCAATAATGAGATAAGTTACTGGAAAAGTATATTTGTTCTTTTCCATAAACTCTTCCACAGGTGGTCTTTCTTCATTGGTAATAATATAAAAATCTACCTTATCACTATAGGCATCATACAATTTTTGGACACTCCTTAACTCTGCATGGGAAGGCAACTTCCAAGATGCCCAAAGGTTAATAAAAATTATTTTTCCTTCTGATTTTGTGAAATTAAAATAATTCCAATCTGCATCTTTCAACTTCCAATCATAATCTGCAATACGTTCTCTTTCAGCTTCAACAATCACAGTAGGGCTAGACGCAAACAATCTATGCAGCCATATTTTACCCCAATACCCCATTGGGGTTACAAAAAAAGAAACTATAAATGCTATAAGCAATACATTTAAAATCGTTTTCTTTTTAATCTTCATTCTTATGCGGGTTTTTTCCAAAACTAAAAAACTCCTGAATACCGATAGCTATCGGAACAGGAGTTTATTTAATAGCTCATAATTTTAAATCTTAAACTGCGTTCTCTCTTTTAATTACATTAAGTGCAGAGCCCTCATTGTACCATTGAATCTGTGATTGGTTATAGGTATGGTTCAGTTTAATAATATCAATAGAACCATCAGCATGTACTGTTTCCAACGTTAATTGTTTGCTTGGTGCAAATTCGTTTAAATCTGTAAAGTTGAACGTATCATCTTCTTGTATCAAATCATAATCCGCTTCATTGACAAATGTTAATCCCAACATCCCTTGTTTTTTAAGATTTGTTTCATGGATACGTGCAAAAGATTTCACAATGACCGCGGCCACACCCAAATGACGTGGTTCCATGGCTGCATGTTCACGAGAAGAACCTTCTCCATAATTATGGTCTCCCACAACAACGGATTTAACACCTGCCGCTTTATATGCACGGGCCGTATCAGGAACTGGAGCAAATTCTCCGGTCAACTGGTTTTTCACTTTGTTAGTTGCTTGCCCAAATGCATTTACCGCGCCAATCAAACAGTTGTTGGATATATTATCTAAATGCCCACGGAAACGCAACCAAGGTCCTGCCATAGATATATGATCTGTTGTACATTTTCCAAATGCTTTAATCAATAATTTTGCTCCTTTTATTTCACTTCCCAATGGTTCAAAAGGAATCAATAATTGTAATCTTTCAGACGTTGGGGAAACCTTGACTTCTATACCACTACCATCAGCTATTGGTGCAACAAAACCTGCGTCTTCAACAGCAAATCCTTTTGGTGGCAGTTCCATTCCTGTTGGTTCTTCCAATAGCACTTCTTCTCCATCTTCATTGATTAATTTATCCGTTAATGGATTAAAATCCAATCGACCAGATATTGCCACAGCAGCAACCATTGATGGGGAGGCTACAAATGCATGTGTATTTGGGTTACCATCCGCTCTCTTAGAGAAATTACGGTTAAAGGAATGTATAATTGTATTCTTTTCTTGTTTGTCCGCTCCTTCTCTTGCCCATTGACCTATACAAGGCCCGCAAGCATTAGTGAATATTTTTGCATTTAAGTCTTCAAAAATCTCCAATAATCCATCACGTTCCGCAGTATAGCGTACTTGTTCTGAACCTGGATTGATACCAAATTCTGCTTTGGCAATTATATGATTATCTACTGCTTGTTTTGCAACTGATGCTGCTCTTGATAAATCTTCGTAAGATGAATTGGTACAAGAACCTATTAATCCCCATTCAACTTTTAAAGGCCAATCGTTCTTAGTTGCTTTCTCAGTCATTTCACCAACAGGTGTTGCTAAATCTGGGGTAAATGGTCCATTTATATGAGGTTTTAATTCATCTAAATTGATTTCTATTACTTGATCAAAATATTGTTCTGGATTAGCATATACTTCGTCATCTCCTGTTAAATAAGCTGCAACTTCATTTGCAGCATCAGCAACGCCATCACGACCAGTTGCCCGTAAATAACGCTCAATAGAGGCATCATACCCAAAGGTTGATGTTGTTGCTCCAATTTCAGCGCCCATATTACAGATAGTTCCTTTACCTGTTGCAGACAAAGCTATTGCTCCTTCACCAAAATATTCTACGATGGCTCCAGTACCTCCTTTTGTAGTTAAAATTCCAGCTACTTTTAAAATCACATCTTTTGATGCTGTCCAACCAGATAATTTTCCAGTTAATTTTACACCTATTAATTTAGGAAATTTCAGTTCCCAAGGCATTCCCGCCATTACATCCACTGCATCAGCACCACCGACACCAATGGCAATCATTCCCAAACCACCTGCATTTACAGTATGTGAATCGGTACCGATCATCATTCCTCCTGGGAATGCATAATTTTCCAATACTACTTGATGTATGATTCCCGCTCCTGGTTTCCAAAACCCAATACCATATTTATTTGATACTGAAGCTAAAAAATTAAATACCTCACTACTGGTATTCAATGCATTTTGCAAATCCTTATCAGCTCCCATTTTTGCTTGGATCAAATGATCACAATGCACTGTGGTAGGAACTGCTACTTTAGGCTTGCCCGCTTGCATAAATTGTAATAAGGCCATCTGTGCCGTAGCATCTTGACATGCAATACGGTCTGGCGCAAAATCTACATAATCCTTTCCTCTCCCAAATGCCTTAGAAGGAGTGCCATCCCATAAATGAGAATATAAAATTTTCTCTGAAAGAGTTAAAGGCTTACCAACAATTTCACGTGCTTTATCTACACGTTCTGCCATGTTGGCGTAAACCTTTTTAATCATATCTATGTCAAAAGCCATATGAAGTCTATTTTAAGTTTGGTAATTCTACAAATTTAAGAAAATCTATAGTGCTAATAAAATTTTTTGATGTGGGAATATGGTAATTTTTAAGGTAAAAAGAATTGAACACTAAAGTAATTTCAGGACAATATCCTCTTCTGATATACCTTCTGCCTCTGCCTTGTAGTTTTTTATGATTCTGTGTCTTAGGATTCCCATGGCTACAGCTTGCACATCTTCTATATCTGGAGAAAATTTTCCATTGATTGCTGCATGTGCTTTTGCACCCAAAACAAGGTTTTGTGATGCTCTTGGTCCTGCTCCCCAATCAATATATTGTTTTACATAATCTGAAGATGATTCCAAATTAGGGCGTGTACTATTTACCAAGTTTACGGCATAGGATACCACATTGTCCGGAACAGGTATTCTACGCACCAAATGTTGTACCTCAATAATTTCTTTAGGACTGAACATTGGGTTTATTTGTACAGTATCATCCGAAGTAGTTTTCTTGACTATCTCAATCTCTTCTTGAACAGATGGGTACTTTAGCTCAATTGCAAACATAAAACGATCCAATTGTGCTTCTGGCAATGGATATGTTCCTTCTTGCTCTATTGGGTTTTGGGTTGCCAAAACAAAATAAGGTAACTCCAACTTATACTGCTGTCCAGCAATGGTCACAGAACGCTCTTGCATTGCCTCTAACAAAGCTGCTTGTGTCTTTGGTGGTGTACGGTTTATTTCATCCGCCAGAATAATATTAGAAAAAATAGGGCCTTTAATAAATTTAAAGTTTCTATTCTCATCTAGGATTTCACTTCCCAAGATATCACTGGGCATTAAATCTGGTGTAAATTGAATACGTTTAAAATCCAACCCCAAAGTTTGGGCAATGGTATTCACCATTAATGTTTTTGCCAAACCAGGCACTCCTATAAGAAGGGAATGTCCTCCCGTATAAATAGACAGTAGAATTTGATCCACTACTTCTACTTGACCAACAATGACCTTGGCAATTTCCTGCTTTAAGTCTTTATGTTTTTCAACTAGATTTTTAATAGCGGTAACGTCTGACATGTATTTTACTCTTTTACCCAGTTATTAGCAAATTCACAATCTTTATTTGCCTCATTAACACTAATATAAGCGTCTTTTATATGTTCATCCATCCATTCTTTGATGGCATTAAATTGCTTTTCCCTAAGTGCCAAATCTTGGATTTTAAGATAATCTTGGGCAAAATCTGCCACATGCTCATCATACCTATTGGAAATTTTATATATTTTATATTTTACCCCTCCACCTCTTTCATCTTCTTCCATAATTGGGTTAGAAATCTCATTGTCCTTTAAATTTCTAACTTGATTGTACAAAGATGGGTCCATTTTTGTCAACTCAAAACGGGCACTATAATCAGCAGGGTTACGTAGCACACCACCATCAAATTTTGTTTCTTTTTCATCAGAAAAATTAAGTGCAGCTTCAGCAAAAGTAAATTGACCGTTCAAGATACCATTACGAATACTATCTAGCTCAGATTTTGCCTTGTTAATAGCTTCCTGGGGAACTTCAGGAGACATTAATATATGACGTAAATCCAATTCCTGCCCTCTTATTTTCTCTATATAGATAATATGATAACCAAATATGGTTTCAAAAGGTTCAGATATTTCTCCCTCTTGTAAACTAAAGGCTACATCTTTAAATTCTTTTACAAATCCTGTTTCTTTTGTAATACTATAAAATCCTCCTGTAGGTTTAGAACCCGTATCTTGGGTATACAAAATGGCTTTCACTTTAAAACTAGACCCATTGTCCAACACATCTGCCCTGATTGTATTTAATCTATCTATAACCTTTTGTTTCTCCTCATCTGTAGCCTTGGGCTCTTTTACAATTTGTGAGATTTCCAGTTCAGCTCCAAAAACAGGTCTTTCATCTTCTGGTATTCTGTTAAAAAACTGACGAATCTCTTCTGGAGATACTTCAATTTCACTAACAATTTTTGTTTGCATCTTTTCAGATAGCATTCTTAACTTATTGATTTTATAAAGCTCTTCCCTAAAACTTTCCGCATCTTCTTTTTTATAAAATCTAAGCACCTTTTCCATAGAGCCTATTTGTTGTACCAATGATTGTATTTGCCTGTCACTTGTTGCATTTACTTCATCATCAGACACCAAAATACTATCCTGTACTGCTTGGTGTGCATATAAACGGTCTTCCATTAATTTGCCCAATAGACTACAACGCGTAACATCTTCTGTAGAAACCCCCTGGCTACGAAGGTCTATCATTGTTTTTTCTATATCAGAATCCAATATTACATAGTCACCAACAACAGAGGCTATACCATCCAATTTTATTCTTTTAAAATTGTTTGTGGAATCTTTTTTGAAATTTTTACCTTCTTCTACAACCACATCTTGTGGTTCTACTTGTGTATCGGGCATTTCATCAGTTTCTTGGGAAAACCCAATTGCTGTGAAAAATAATCCCAAAAGAAAAGTGGTTGTTTTATTAGTCTTTTTCATAAACCTCAAATTCATTTTTTTTAATGGCTTCATCAATAATTTCAGTTTCAAGTTTTCTACCGTACTGCAATTTTCTTCTGTTTAAAAGAACCTGCCGAATAGTGGGCTCTATATACTGTAAAGGCGCAATATCATTCACTTCCAAAATATCTGTAACCTTCGCCAAATATACCCCTATTGAATCCTGCAATTCAAAAAATTGTGATTTTTTTAAGTATCTGCCCTCATTTTCATAGGTTAAAGGAGGTATTTCATCAATAACCCTAGAGGATGGTATCCAAATGGAATCATTAAAGTGTAGCTTCAAAAATTGCACTCCTATAGAATCCAAATAAACAACATCGTTCTCTTTAAAATCTTTTAATTTTTGAATCACTTCCCCTTTGTTCATAAACTGTAAGGGCAATTTTATAAAACGAAGTGTAACTATTTTCTCTTTTAACTTGAAATTTTCTTTTTCCCTTTCATAAAAACTGTTCAATTCAGAAGTACTGATCACTGTATCTTGAGACAACTGCACCAATGCCTCCTTATATGCCCGCGTGTAAAGGTCATTTCTATAGTCATTGACCAACTGATCAAATGCTGCCAATTTATCTTCTGGCAGGTTTATCTTGGCCTTGGACATCATCAATTGCTTAACTGCCCAAGTATTAATGTAATTGGTGACAAATGACGCACTATCAGCTTTAGACATATTACTGTTTAAAAGCAATTGCACATCTTCCTTATATAAGTACGTATCCCCAATACGTGCCAATGGTTCCCTTTCTGCTGCCTTTCTAAAAAAAGAATCACAGGACACCAAGAAAACCATCAAAAAGATGGGCAAAAAAAACAATACAGACATATTTATGTCTCTTTTTAAAAACTGCATCCAGCAAAAGTAACAATTACATTATCTTGCACAAGTGATAAAACAACTGATTAACACATTTTTAGCAAAAGCAAAGTCCTTAATTCATTAAATTAGTAAAGAAATAAGGGGTGTAATATGAAATATTCAACAGAAATTATAATAAATCTGCCCAGAGCAGAATTTATTAAAAAATTGAATGACCCAGAGAATATGAAGCATTGGCAACGTGGACTTGTCAATTACGAACTATTATCCGGTACTATGGGGCAAGATGGAGCACGGATGAGCTTAAATTATAAATTGGGCAAACGAGAAATGTCATTGGTAGAAACCATTATCAACAGAAATTTTCCTGATGAACTACATGCTACTTATGATACCAAAGGTGTACATAACATACAAAAAAACTATTTTAAGGAAGTGGACGAGAATACCACTAAATGGATTTCTGAAAGCGAATTCCAATTCTCTGGATTTATGATAAAAATAATGGGGTTTTTAATGCCCAGTGCTTTTAAAAAACAATCCCATAAATATGCAAAAGATTTTAAAGCTTTTGCTGAAAACGGCACTTCCGTCTTGGATTAAAAAATCAACAGCTTTAATGCAAGTTCATAAGACATAAATTATGATGCTTTTTTATATTCGGCATAAAGGTCAAGGTATTAAACCCACAATATGGGAATAAATTAGAAAAATATTGACTAGAAAAATAAAATTAATCTGGGATTTTAGAGGTTCTGCCGCCAGCATGACCGCCCAACACCATGAAATACATCTTAAGGAATATATTGTCTTAAAACAACTAGAGCTGAACATTACTGGGCACAACCACTTAAGTGAAATGCACAGTATAGCCTATATGGTAGTAAATGAAGAACAAATGATTCCTGTTAGAGATGCTCTGAAACCTCATCGTGGCGAAGTATATGAAGATTGACAAAAAACCAAACCAAACTTGAAAAAGCATTTTTTTATTCTCTTAGCCTGTTGTTCTTTTTGGGTTTCTTGCAAAAACAGCAACTTTAACAATCCATTAGAATTGGTCTTGGCATCCAACCACCCAAAAATAAAAAAGGTAATGGATAGTGTTGCACCATATGAAGTACAAATACGCTACACCCATATTGACCGAAGAAATGATAGTGTGTTTTTTACTGATTATAATTATCAAGTAAGTAATAAAAAATATTTTTACCCTGCCAGCACAGTAAAATTCCCTACTGCCATTTTAACTTTGGAAAAACTCAATAGCATTAACACCCTTTCAATGAACACTCGTTTTTATATTGAGGGCGACTCAGTAGAAACCACATTTTCAAAAGAAATAGTCAAAATATTTGCCGTTAGTGACAATGCTTCCAACAATAGATTGGTAGAGTTTTTAGGGCAAAATGAAATAAATCAAAAATTGAGAAGTAAAGGAATTAATGGAGTGCGTATTTCACATCGGCTGTCCACGGACAACGCAGATGACATTACCACAAAACCATTGGTAATTTATCTTAATGATAGTACTACAAGCACAACAACTCCTATTATAAATACATCAGCTACTCCGTTAGAGATAATGAATGTTTTAAAAGGAAAAGGTTTTATAGAAGAAGATGTATTGCATAATGAGCCTTTTAACATGAGCCTTAAAAAC
>CAYNLI010000084.1:0-13212 GCA_964398035.1 uncultured Flavobacteriaceae bacterium
ACAAGTAAAAGATTACAGATAATTGAATCATATACATGTTGAATGTCTAAAGACATTGTTTTATCTTTGACTGTTATAAAACTTTCTGATGAAAATTTCTTACAACTGGTTAAAACAGTTTATAAATATAGATTGGGACTCCAATAAAACAGCTGAACTTTTAACCGATTTAGGGTTAGAAGTAGAAGGCGTTCAACCTTTTGAATCTATAAAAGGTGGGTTAAAAGGCATTGTTGTGGGTCAAGTACTTACTTGCATAAAACACCCCAATGCAGATAAATTAAAACTTACCACTGTTAATATTGGTTTAGAAGAACCTTTGCAAATTGTTTGTGGCGCACCAAATGTTTCTGAAGGCCAAAAAGTACCTGTAGCTACTATTGGCACCACCTTATATTCTAAAGAAGGGGAAGCGTGGACCATTAATAAAGGTAAAATACGTGGAGAAGAAAGTCATGGAATGATTTGCGCTGAAGATGAATTGGGGTTGGGAGAAAGTCATGACGGGATTATGGTTCTAAGTGATAAACTCATAGTTGGAACTCCGTGTGCAGAAGTTTTTGAAATAGAAAATGATGAGGTTTTTGAAATAGGTCTTACGCCAAACCGTTCAGATGCAATGAGCCATTATGGTGTGGCAAGAGATTTAAAAGCAGGACTTCTACAACAGGAAATCAACAAAGAACTTATTACGCCTCCCGCCAGTAATTTTAATATTGAGAACAGGTCGTTAAAAATTGATGTAGAAGTAGAAAACAATGAGCTTGCTCCAAGATACTGCGGTGTAACCATAAGCAACCTTATAATACAGCCATCACCAAATTGGCTAAAGAACAGATTAATGTCAATAGGATTAAACCCTATAAATAATATAGTTGATGCCACTAATTATGTACTGCATGAATTAGGGCAACCACTCCATGCTTTTGATACTTCCAAAATAAAAGGAAATAGCATTGTTGTAAAAACACTCCCTGCTGGCACAAAATTTACAACACTAGATGGTATAGAAAGAAAATTACATGAAGATGATCTTATGATCTGTGATAGTGAAAAACCTATGTGCATTGCTGGAGTTTTTGGTGGAGTAAATTCAGGGGTTACAGAAAATACATCATCAATTTTCTTGGAAAGCGCATATTTTGACCCTATTTCTGTTAGAAAAACAGCTAAAAGGCATGGTTTAAATACCGATGCATCTTTTCGTTTTGAACGTGGTATAGATATTAACAGCGTGGAATATGCGCTAAAAAGGGCTGCCATTCTTATTAAAGAAATTGCCAGTGGTGATATCACTTCTGAAGTAGTTGATATTTACCCCAATAAAAAAGATGATTATCAAGTATTTTTAACGTTTGAAAAAATAAACAACCTTATTGGACAAGAAATCCCAAGGGACACTATTAAATCTATTTTGTCATCTTTAGAGATTAAAGTTCAAAATGTCACTGAATCCGGGATGGGTATTACCATACCATTCTACAGAACTGATGTACAAAGAGAGGTTGATGTCATTGAAGAAATTTTAAGGGTTTATGGGTATAACAAAATTGATTTTAAAGAAAAATTGAATGCCTCTATTGCACCAACTTCAAAATTTGAAGATTACAAACTTCAAAATATTGTTGGAAACCTTCTAGCATCAAAAGGGTTTTATGAAATTATGGCCAATAGCCTTACAAATCCTGATTATGCAAAACTTATAGAAGGATTAAAAGAAGAGCATACAATTAGCATGTTAAATCCTTTGAGCAGTGATTTATCAGCAATGAGGCAATCCATACTCTTTTCTGGCTTAGAGGCTATATCACATAATATCAATAGAAAAAGACAGAATTTAAAATTATTTGAATTCGGAAAAACATACCATCAATATACTAGTGAAAGAGTAGAAAACAAACATCTGTCCCTTTTGGTCACTGGCAATAGAACTGAAGATGGCTGGGCAGTTTCAGTAAATAAATCTGACTTCTACTTTTTAAAAGCAATCATAGAAAATGTCCTAGAACGGCTTGGACTTTCCAATAGCAATGCCGATTACACTAAAGATTCTGTTTTTTCTGAAGGCATTACTTTTACATTGTCCAAAAAGGAATTGGTTTCTTTTGGAATCGTTAAAAAATCTATTTTAAAAGGGTTTGATATTAAGCAAGAAGTCCTATTTGCAGATTTTAATTGGGACAACATCTTAGAAACCGCAAAACACAATAGCATCCTATTCAAGGAAATACCAAAATACCCAGCGGTAAAAAGAGATTTGGCCTTGTTGTTGGACAATGATGTCACATTTAAAAAAGTACATGAAATTGCTTTGCAAACAGAAAGAACATTTCTTAAGAATGTATCTCTTTTTGATGTTTATACGGGTAATAAATTACCAAATGGTAAAAAATCCTATGCAGTAAGTTTTACTTTGCAAGATGCAAATAACACCCTTACAGACAAGAAGATAGATAAAATAATGACAAAACTTCAAAGCCGATACGAAAAAGAATTAGGGGCGGAACTGAGGTAATGACCGCTGTGGAAAAATAACATTGTCTATTGCATGAATAACACCATTACATTGGTTGGCATCAGCTTTTACAATTTTAGCGATATTACCAAAACTATCTGTTAAGATAATATCCATACCATCCATACTGGCTGTAATTTTATTCCCTTGCAGTGTTGTAAAGGTAGTCAGTCCTTCACCCCTGCACAATGCTTTAAGTATCATAGCGGCAGAAAAATTCCCTGCAACAATATGATAAGTTAAAAGAGACCGCAATTCTTTAGTATTATCAGAATCAATTAAAGACTGTAATTTTTCTTGAGAAAATTTTTCAAAAGCCTGGTCTGTTGGGGCAAAAAAGGTGAAAGTACCATCACTATCCAAAATTTCCTCTAGGTTAGCAGCTTTTATAGCTCTAATAAGTGTTTTGTGTATTCCAGATTCCATTGTACTTTTTGCAATAGAATTCTCAGAGTTTATATGTGCAATTCCTGGAGTTATAGCCATGACAACATCTTGTGACTGACCAAAATTACAGAATAAAAAAGTCAACAAAATTACCAAATGGTATTTTACTAGGTCTTGCATGGGGGCATTTATATAGTGGTTCTCGATGAACTGTTCTCGTTCATCGACAAGATACAATTTATCTAAAACCACACAAGAAAATTAGCAAAAAACATTGAGGTGTCTAATGATAAGTATTCCTTTTTCCATTCTAGTTTTAGAATACTTTTATGAAAAATTTAATTAGCATACATTTTATTTCGTTGCTCCTTTATTGAGGCATCAGACATATATTCATCAAAAGTAGAATAGCGGTCTATATTCCCTTTAGGTGTAAGTTCTATTACCCTATTGGCAACGGTCTGGGCAAATTCATGATCATGTGTGGTAAACAAAACAGTACCCTTAAAATTCTTTAAAGAATTATTAAAAGCCGTGATACTTTCTAAATCCAAATGGTTGGTAGGTTCATCCAACATAAGAACATTGGCTCTTAGCATCATCATTCTACTTAGCATGCATCTCACTTTTTCTCCTCCAGAAAGAACACTAGATTTTTTTAACGCCTCTTCACCACTAAATAACATTTTACCAAGGAACCCTCTAATATATACTTCTTCTCTTTCCTCTTCTGTCTTGGCCCATTGTCTTAACCAATCAACTAAATTGATATTATCACTAAAATAATTCTCATTATTGGCAGGTAAATATGATTGATTGGTTGTCACTCCCCATTTAAATTCACCGCTAGCTGCTTGTTTATTTCCATTTATGATTTCATAAAAAGCAGATGTTGCTCTAGAATCCTTAGATATTATAGCAACTTTATCTCCTTGTGCCAGATTAATATTAACATTGCTGAACAATAAGTCCCCATCATCAGATGTAGCAGATAATTTATCCACATTTAATATCTGGTCACCAGCCTCTCTTTCTCTTTCAAAGATAATGGCAGGATATCTTCTGCTGGATGGCTTTATATCATCAATTTTTAATTTAGAAAGCATTTTTTTTCTAGATGTGGCCTGCTTACTTTTTGCAACATTGGCACTGAACCTTCGAATAAATTCTTGAAGCTCCTTGGCCTTGTCCTCAGCTTTTTTATTCTGTTGTGCACGTTGTCTAGAGGCCAATTGACTGCTTTCATACCAAAATGTATAATTACCAGAGTATAAGTTGATCTTACTGAAATCTATATCTGCAATATGTGTACATACAGAATCCAAAAAATGCCTATCATGCGATACCACTATAACTGTATTATCATAATTAGCAAGAAAGTGCTCTAACCAACCAATTGTTTCATAATCCAAATCGTTGGTAGGTTCATCCATAATAAGAACATCAGGATTACCAAACAGAGCTTGTACCAATAATACCCTTACTTTTAATTTAGAATCCATATCCGCCATGGACATATTGTGGTACTCTTCACTAATACCAAGGTTAGAGAGAAGTGCCGCTGCGTTACTATCAGCATTCCAGCCGTTCATTTCTTCAAACTTAACTTGCAACTCCCCTATCTTATCTGCATTTTCATCAGTATAATCAGCATACAAAGCATCTATTTCTTTTTTTAGGGCATATAGTACTTTGTTTCCCATTACCACTGTTTCCAAAACTGGATACTCATCATATGCATTGTGGTTCTGCTCCAAAATGGACATTCTCTTCCCTGGTTCTAAATGTATATGACCAGATGTTGCATCAATGTCCCCAGATAAAATTTTCAAAAAAGTGGATTTCCCTGCTCCATTGGCACCAATGATTCCATAGCAATTTCCTTGTATAAAGGATACATTTACTTCATCAAAAAGGATTCTTTTCCCAAATTGCACAGATAAATTAGATACAGATAACATAATCTTGTTTTAATTTTTTTGCAAAAATAGAGAAATTTACCCCCCTAAACCAATAAACTTGAAAACCATATACTTTAGCTATGGTTTAACTTAACTTCACAACATTTAACGCCCTATTAACAGCCTGTATCCATTGGGTTTGTTAGTTTTGTTATGAATATCGTAGTACTTTATATGGCAAAATTTTTACCTTACCTATGTGTTCTTTTTTTAATTGGCTGTAGTTCGGTTAATCAAAACTCTTCTTCAACTGTCTATTTTACTGGCGAAATCGTAAATCCAACCAGTGATTATGTTGTGTTATATAAAGATGATGTTGTTGTAGATTCTTCTAAATTAGATTCCCAAAATAGGTTTCACTTTAAATTGGATACCATAAATGAAGGATTGTATCATTTTTATCATGATCCAGAACTACAATACATTTTCTTTGAAAAAGGGGATAGTATTTTAACACGGTTGAATACAGTAGATTTTGATGAATCCCTTGCGTTTTCTGGTAAAGGAGAGGAAATTAATAATTTTCTAGCTGATATATTCTTAACCCATGAGCGGGAAGAATCTTTTATTCATTCTATATTTAAACTAGAACCAAAAGACTTCTCTAAAAAAATAGATTCTTTAAGGAATCAGAAAATAATTGGTTTGCAGGATTTACAAGCAAATACCATATTATCTGAAAACGCAATTGAAATTGCACAAGCCAGTATTGATTACAATTATTATATCTATAAGGAAAAATACCCTTACTATCATAAAAGAAAATCAGTCGAAAAAATATTTCATAAACTTCCCGAAGAATTTTACGCCTATAGAAAGAACCTTAGTTTTAACAACAAAAATCTTACTTATTATAGGCCTTACTATAATTACATGAAGTATCATTATGGTAATTTGTCATTTACGGATTGCTCACATAAATGTGCCATTGAAGATGGTATTGTAAAGAATAATCTACATTTTTATCAACATAAATTAAAACTTATAGACAGTTGTGTTAAATACAAAAATCTTAGGGATAATCTATTTAGAAATGTTGCAGTAGATTATCTATTAAAACAAGATACTGAAAAAAACAATGATATATTCATTGCACAATTTCATGAGTTCTCTGCCAATAATAAACATCTAAAAGAAATTAATGGCTTATATGAAAATATAAAAAAAATACAACCAAACAATGAAATTCCAGATGTGGCCGTTTACAGTACCGAAGGAAAGCGGTTACAATTAAAGGACATCTCTGGTTCTAAAAAAACAGTGTTCTATTTTTGGTCTGGTACCCAGAAAAAGCATTTTGAAAATATCACGAAACATGTATCTAATTTATCTGACAAACACCCTGAATATACATTTGTGGGCATTAACGTTAAAACAGATTCCAAAAGATGGATAGACATGATAGAAGCAAAAGGGTTGGATAAAACTACACAATACAGAGCTACAGACTACAACAGCATAACAAACACTTTAATTCTTAATCCAAATAAAGCGATTATTGCTGAAGACGGGATTATTGTTGATGCCTTTGCAAATCTCTATACTTCTTTTTAGCTTTCTTCCTCGCTTACTCTACAGCATAACATTGAACCAAAAAAAGACCCTAAGCACATACCTAGAGTCTTTTCTTAAACTTTTATTAAGGCTTAGTTACCTTTTGCGTAATCTTCTAAAAACTTAGCAAGACCACTGTCTGTTAAAGGATGCCTCAACAATCCCTCAATAGATGATAAAGGACCTGTCATTACATCTGCTCCAATTTTAGCACAATCAATAACATGCATTGTATGTCTTATAGATGCAGCCAATATCTGTGTTTCAAAAGCATAATTGTCATACACTAGACGTATTTCTGAAATCAAATTAAGTCCGTCTGTTGAAATATCATCCAAACGACCAAGGAAAGGAGAGACATAAGTAGCTCCTGCTTTAGCTGCTAAAAGTGCCTGACCAACAGAGAATACTAGGGTAACATTTGTTCTAATTCCTTTATCAGAAAAATATTTACAAGCTTTAATACCATCCGCAATCATAGGTAATTTTACAACAATCTGAGGGTTTAATGCTGCTAATGCTTCACCTTCTTTAACCATTCCGTCAAAATCAGTTGAAATAACTTCAGCACTTACATCACCATCAACAAGGCTACAAATATCTTTGTAATGTTGTAATATATTTTCTTTTCCAGTAATTCCTTCTTTTGCCATTAAAGATGGATTGGTGGTTACCCCATCCAATACACCTAATTGTTGCGCTTCCTTAATTTGTTCCAAATTAGCTGTGTCTATGAAAAATTTCATCTTTTACTATGGTTTTAAAGTTATTATTAGAAATTAAATTCTTTATTTAAAATTGCAAAATTACAACTTATAATGATTCAGTAATAGTTTCTCATACACTTTATCGGGCAAAATTTTCTTTAAAACAATAGAGAATTTCTGCATAAACTCCCCTACTTTATAATGTCCTTTGGGGTTATCTGTATGTATGATTTTATAAACCTGTTCTGCAACATCAATTGGGTCACTCCCACTATCCACATGCTCATCCATCATTTTTAAAGTATTTCCGTATGATACTTTATATGCAGAATTTTCTTTTACAGGAGCATGATATCTCCCTGCCGAAATATTTGTGGCAAAATCTCCTGGAGCTATATTGGTAATCTTGATTCCAAAATCTTTGGTTTCCATCCGTAAAGCTTCAGTAACCAATTCCAAAGCTCCTTTGGTTGCTGAATAAATACCTCTAAATGGTAGCCCCATATAACCTGCAATAGAAGTTATATTAATGATAACCCCTTTATTCTGTTTTCGCATATGTGGCAAAACTGCCTTTATCATATGTAAAGGGCCATGAAAATTGGTGTCAAAGGTTTTTAAAATTTCTTCATGTGGCGTTTCTTCAATAGGTCCTGTTATTCCAATCCCAGCATTATTTATCAAAACATCCAACCTTCCTTCTTTTTCAATGAGTTGATGGATTGCTTTATTAATAGTGGCTACATCCCTAACATTTAGTTCCAACAACTGAAATTCATTAAAATCCTTGTAATTCTCCAAATTCCTTGTAGTACCATAAACGGTAAATCCGTTGGCTTTTAAATAAATCCCTATTGCTTTTCCTATCCCAGAAGAGCCACCGGTAATCAATACAATTTTATTATTCATAATTACTTAGTCAAGTACCTCTAGGAAATCCCGTAAGGTATAAATTAAGGTGAAAGTTTTATTCCCGACGAGTGTAGTCTCAGGCAATTCAATCCACAATGTGGGAATAAAAGATGCAAATAAAGAAATAAATAACAGAATGAAAACTTATGGCTATAACTTTATAACGTAGATACTGGATACTTTAATAAGAATGATGCTCTTGAGGCAACTTTTGGGCACAAAAAAAAGGCAAGCTACCTACATCGCACCGCTACGACTACATACCCTTGCTGCGTTCCCACCCTGGGGGATTCAGTAGGAGCTGGTCGTGTAGGACTTGCCAAATGCAAAGATACAATCTTTTAAATTCGAAGCAATCATTTTGCATTCTTAATTTTATTAAATACCTTTCCTTTTAAATAGCTTTACAGATGATTTTTTTTAAATTTTTAGCTTTCAGTTCGTTAGCCGCTCTACTTGTATCATGTAGTGGTGGAAATACAGCAACATCCCAACTTTTTGACATTCAATTTGAGGGAAATGAAATCCAGTTTAGCCAAAACCAAACCATTGGTATCAGTTTAAAAAACAAGAAAAGAAAAATTATAAATAATGTTACCTATTCTATAGATGGGCAGGAACTAACAGTAAAAGACAATAAGCTTACCTTGAATATCCCCAAGCTAGGGAACAAAACCATAAAAGCATCCATAGACTTTGATGGTGGAAAAGGAGAAGTTTTAAAAAACATAAAGGTATTGTCCGCAACTGCACCAGAAGTCTATACCTATGAAATAATTAACACCTATCCGCATGACCAAGAAGCCTTTACAGAGGGGTTAGAATTTTACAAAGACACTTTGTATGAAAGCACAGGACACAATGGAAAATCCTCTTTACGCAAAGTGGATTTTAAAACAGGGGAAATCTTGAACCAAATAGATTTGGAAAATGCATTTTTCGGAGAGGGCATCACTATTCTTAATGATAAAATTTATCAATTGACATGGAAAGGTGGAACTGGGTTTATTTATGATTTAAATGAATTTAAAAAAGTGGACAGTTTTAAATATGGACAAAGCAAAGAAGGATGGGGTTTTTGTAATGATGGTGAAAAATTATACAAAAGTGATGGGTCAGAAAAAATATGGTTCTTAAATCCCACTACCCTAATAGAAGAAGGATATATAGAAACCGTAACCAACAAATCCATTTTTAACAAAGCCAATGAGTTGGAGTATGTAAACGGGAAAATCTATGCCAATGTTTGGCAAAAAGAAAGCATGATGATCATTGATGCCACAAGTGGCGCCATTGAAGGTGTAATCAACTTTGGAGGTCTTAAAAGCAAAGTTACACAACATGATGCATTAAATGTATTGAACGGCGTAGCATACAATCCAAAAAGAGAAACCTTTTTTGTGACCGGAAAATACTGGGACAAGCTATTTGAAATTAAACTAATGAAAAAATAAATGGAGTTTTATGAGAAGATTGTTCAGGTCAAAGAAAGTGACTTGGATGAGCTGAATCATGTAAACAATGTGCAGTATGTACATTGGATTCAGGATGTTTCAAGAGAACATTGGCGACTTTTAGCTTCAAAAGAAATACAGGCAGATTTGATCTGGGTCGTGGTCAACCATAATATCACATATAAAAATGCTGCCAAATTGAGCGACCACATTATTGTACGTACCCATGTATCAAAAACTGAAGGTTGTTTTTCTATTAGAGCTGTTAAAATATTCAATAAAGAAACTGGTACTCTTTATGCGCATTCAGAAACCAAGTTTTGTTTGCTCAATGCCAAAAACAATAAACCTTTGAGGGTTCCAAAAAGCATTGAAAGCCTTTTCTCCAGTTAAACCATTTAAAGTGTTATATGCAGCGGTATTTGTTTTCTTTTATAACATTGATGACCCTATTGTTATGGGGTTCTTGTCGTAAAGATTTTGAATATCTGCCCAGTTCTGGAAACTTGGAATTTTCCAAAGACACCATATATTTAGATACCATTTTCACAAATATTGGCAGTAGCACTCGCTCTTTAAAGGTATACAATAAGAGTAATGAAGATATTCAAATACCATCAATACGCCTAGGAAATGGACAAAGTAGCAGTTATAGGTTAAATGTTGATGGAATAGCGGGAAAAGAATTTCAAAACATTCCTATTTTGGCCAAGGACAGTCTTTTTATTTTTATAGAAACAACTTTTGATATTGCCCCTACAAATGAAAAAGAGTTTCTATATACAGATGCCATACAATTTACATCAATAGGGAATACACAAGAAGTACAATTGGTTACTTTAGTGAAAGATGCCATTTTTTTATTTCCTAAGACACTATCAGATGACACAAAAGAAACGCTCATTTTAGGAATAGATGATGAGGGGAATGAAATTGATGTAGAAGGTTTTATACTAGAAGAATCTCAATTAAGTTTTACCAATGATAAACCCTATGTTATTTATGGGTATGCAGCTGTACCTGAGGGTGAAATTTTAACAATGAATGCGGGGACAAGAGTTTATTTTCATGAAAACTCTGGTATTATAGTACCCAATGATGCTTCTTTCCACATTAATGGTGAATTAAGCTCCAATCTTGAAGAATTAGAAAACGAAATTATATTTGAAGGTGACCGTCTGGAACCAGATTTTGAAAACATACCTGGACAATGGGGAACAATTTGGTTGGCTGTTGGAAGTATAAATAATGAAATTAATTATCTGACCATAAAAAATGCCAGTGTAGGATTGCTCGTTGAGGGAGATAAAATATTGGCATCCCCTACCCTAACCATTAAGAATTCTCAAATACACAACAGTTCCAATGTTAATTTATGGGGGAAAACAGCTTCTATTGTTGCAGAGAATGTTGTTCTAGGCAATGCAGGCAAATCATCTTTATATTGCAATCTAGGAGGTAACTATAATTTTACTCATTGTACCATTGCAAATTTTTGGAACAATGGATTTAGAAATGCCCCTGCGTTGTTCATTGATAATTTTATTGAAACTGATACTAACTTGATTTCACAAAACCTTACGCAAGCAAATTTTATAAATTGTATTATTGATGGAAGTACAAGTCGTGAACTCACATTGGCAACCAATACATCTTCTCTTTTTAATTTTTCATTTAAAAATTGCGCTATAAAATTTAATGAAACAGAAATGCCATTTCCTAGTGGTTCAGTATATGATTTTAATGACATTAATTTTTATGCTGATGTTTTATTGAATGTTGATGTAGCTTTTTATAACGTACAAAAAAACGATTTTAGAATAGGCGAGGAATCTGAAATTATAGACCGTGCAGATGTAGAAAAAGCCCAAACAATTCCACAAGATATTATTGGAAACAGTAGAGTTCTATCTCCAGATATTGGCGCTTATGAATTTAACCCTGAAAATTAATTCAATTTAAAACATCGTTTTGTAGTCCTTTTCTTCCAAAAACGCTCATTTACAGCGTATTACAACAAAAACCATAGTTATTTTATGGTTTATCTGTAATACAATCCCGTATAGAACCTCTAATTTGTGGTTATATTAAATGTTGTCCGTGGAATATACTTACACAATTATAGATTCAGATGCAACAACCAACTTGCAATTACAACATTATTTGGAAGAATATGGTGACTTTGTTTTTCATGGATTGGCCAAAAATAGTATTGAAGGGTTAAACATAATCCTTAAACATGTGCCAGATGTAGTATTTATTAATTTAGATAAAAATGCCAATCAATCTTTTGAGATGGTAGCACAACTTCACAAATATATTTCTAATATTCCCGTTCTAATAGGGATGTCTAAAAGTAAAAAGCATGCATACCAAGCTTTAAAAAATAATTTTCATGATTATTGGTTGTTGCCATATAATGAGTTGGACATACTCAAAACTCTTATGCTATTAAAAAAACAAGTGCCAAAAGTGACCACAACCACAAATGCCACTCCTACCATTTGTTTAAAATCTTATAATGATTTTCAATATTTGGATACAAATGAAATTCTCTATTTAAAAGCAGATAACAATGCTACAGATTTTATAATGAAAGATGGCAGCACAATCAGCGCCTTTAAAACCTTAAAAACTTTTGAGGATAGGTTGCCAGAAAATTTTGTTAGAGTACACCAAAGCTATATCATAAATGTAAACTATGTTTCTAGAATAAATTACGGCAAAAGTATTTGTGCTCTTAAATTTGGTCATCAAGAATTACCCTTCTCCAAATCTTATAAGAAAAACATAGACGATTTAAAAAAAGTATTGGCAAAAAGTACCATTTCTGCCCTAAATTAACCAAATACTCTCAGAAACTTAAAGAATACTCACAGAATAGCCCTGTTTACTAAAGCATGGCCAATACTGTTCTTAACACTATATATCCATACTACTTTAGTATCATAATTAATAACCCTTTAACATTATAGATTATGAAAAGAGTGATGAGCGTATTAGCAGTAGTAATTTTTAGCATTGGTTTATTTTCTTGTGAAGCAAATACAGATGATACATCATATGATACAGAAGCTTGTGGTGGATGTCAAAATAAAACCGACCAGAGAGATTAAGAATATTAAATAATAAAATAAAAAAAGCCTTAAAACTGATGTTTTAAGGCTTTTTTTATATCTTGTCTATTTACCAATAGTAATGTTTTCCAAACCCAACCAAACATATGCCGCAATTTATTGCGCATGCGCTTTATTTATATTTTCCTGTAAAAAGGAGAATAACTTGGACTATCAAAACAACAATAACACTGCTACTGATAGTGTTTTTATTTTAATCAAAGAAGGACGCAATACATCCCTACCCATTATTAAAAGGAAAAAGGCTTTAAAAGAAGCTTATGAAAAAGCTAGTGTTGTTACAAATGATTCATTAAAAACCAAATACTTCTCTAGACTTTCATTGGCATATTTAAAATTGAATGATTCAGCTTTGTTTAGGCGCACCAACAAAACTACCTTGAAGTTCGCGCAAAAAAATAAGGATTCTGTTGTCTATGCAGAAGCCCACTGGGATTTGGCAGATTTTTTCACAAGAAACACAGTAAAGGACAGTGCATATTATCATTTTTATGAAGCTCAAAAATTATATGATATTCTTAACAATAATGCAATGTCTGCAAGAATGTTATATAGCATGGCTATTGTTCAAAGCGATGTTAAAGA
>CAYNLI010000085.1:0-9636 GCA_964398035.1 uncultured Flavobacteriaceae bacterium
AACCTTATTGATTATTTATTCATTATTGCCGAAAAACAGAAATCAGGTTTTAGAAAGTAGAAACATGAAATTAAGTACTTTTTTACATAGTGTAAGAACCCCTGTTGAACTAGTTCTTTACTACCTTTTTATTTATAAAATGGTACCACAATTAGCAACTTTTGAAGGTCGTAATTTTGACATTCTCTCTGGAATTACAGCTCCTATAATTGGTTTTTTGTACTTAAAGAGTAAAATTAGCAAGAAAGTTTTATTGATATGGAACGTGGTATGTTTGGGACTTGTTCTTTTTATTTTGTTCAACGGAATATTATCCACAGAAATATTCTTTCAACAGTTTGCTTTTGACCAACCCAATAAAGCAATGAAATATTTCCCTTTTATATTGTTACCTGCTGTAGTTGTTCCTATTGTAATTTATACACATATTGTAGACATCATTAAGTTGAAGTTGTTAATCGCATCTAAAGAACCTTTACAAAACTGAAAAATAGTATCTTTAAAAGTATTCATATTTAACTACCAAAACACCATGAGTTTCTCTAGAAAACATTTCATTAAAACATTAGGACTTGGGGTTGTTGCCACTGGCACTTCTTCTTTCACCAGTTTAAACAAAAGCAAAAAAACAGTTATAAACAACCACAAATTAACAGTAGGTCTAGCTTCTTACACATTAAGAAAATATAGTTTGGACGAGGTCATAGAAATAGCCAAAAGACTAAATATTAAAGATGTAGCTTTTAAAAGTTTCCATTTACCATATGAATCTACAGATGAAGAACTTAAGTACATCCGAGACAAGGTAAAAGCAAGAGGATTAAACCTTTATGGTGGTGGTGTTATTTATATGAAAACACCTGAAGATGTAGAGAAATATTTTAATTATGCTAAAACTGCTGGTTTAAAAATGATTATTGGCGCTCCCAATCATGAGTTGTTGCCTCTAATTGAAAAGAAAGTAAAAGAAGTGGATATTAAATTGGCAATACATAACCATGGCCCAGAAGATGATATATTCCCTTCTCCAAAAAGTGTGTATGACAAAATTAAACATTTAGATAACCGTATTGGACTTTGTATAGATACTGGTCACACCTTTAGGTTAAACTTAGACCCTGCTGCCGAACTTAAAAAATACAAAGACCGCCTTTTTGATGTCCACATTAAAGACATACACGAACAAGTAGCTGATGGCAAAAACTTAGAAATTGGGCGTGGAAAAATGAATATACCAAGTATTATGCGTGCACTTAAAGAAATTAAATATGATGGTGTTCTAGGCTTGGAATATGAAAAAGATGGTGACCATGCCATATATGGGCTTTCAGAATCAGTAGGATATGTTAGAGGTATTTTGAAGATGGTATAGAAATTTAAATGGTCAATAGATTTTTTAACAATTACCTTACTCATAAAATGAGAAAATCAATACTTATACTTACAGTTTTTCTAATCACAAATCTTGCATTCAGTCAAAAGAAACCCTTTGTAATTTATACGTCAAAAGGAAAAAAAGTTTCTTAGGAGAAAATGATTAAATCTTTGGTAAAGAAAGATATTGTTTTATTTGGCGAACAACATAACAACCCCATTTCCCACTGGCTACAATATGAAGTTACAGAAGACCTCAATAGCTCTAGACAACTTATTTTAGGTGCTGAAATGTTTGAGTCAGACAATCAAAAAGAATTAAATAATTACTTAAAAGGAAACATCATCTATAAAAACTTGGATTCTTTAGCAAGGTTATGGCCTAATTATAAAACAGATTACGCCCTCTTGGTCGATTTTGCCAAAGAAAAATAATTAGGATTTATAGTTATCAATATTCCAAGGAGATTTGCAAGTTTAGTTTATAAAAATGGATTTTCAGCATTAGATTCTTTATCCATTAAGGAAAAAGAATGGATTGCCCCTTTACCTATTCCTTTTAATAGTGAATTGCCAACATACAATACTTACAATGATGGGAGAACATGGAAGTCCAGAATTAGTTATGGCTCAAGCTACCAAAGATGCTACAATGGCATATTTTATATTGAAAAATTATAAAAAAGACCATTTACTCATGCATTTTAGTGGCGCATACCATTCAGATGATCATGAAGGTATTCTATGGTATTTAAAACGCAAAAATACCAATATTAATCATGCAACAATATCTACCTTATTACAGGATAAGGTAAATAAGCTATTAAAATAAAATTATAACAAAGCAGATTTTATTATTTGTGTGGATAGTAATATGACCACTACATATTAAATTGAAAAGTAAATAATCATCAATCCTTAAAACTATCCCAATCTAGGAGTTTCATCATATAAAAAATTCTATTTTTGAAGAAAATTTAAGCTTTTGTATAAATCCATAGTTTATATTCTGTTTGTTCTCGTTTTTCCAGTTAGTTATGCACAAGAACAACCACCTGAAGAAAAACAAATCAATATTGTTTATGGTGCCAACTTCACTAAGGATGAGATTAATTATCCAGGCGCTTCCATCTTCAGCAAGGATGAACACCAACAAGTTCGGTTTGAACACCAAGGAGCCGATTTATGGTGTGATATTGCCATTTTCTATCAAAAAGAAAACAGGCTCAGAGCCATTGGCAATATTTTATTGCAACAAGGGGATTCCATTGAAATGGTTAGTGGGAATATAGATTATGATGGTAACATTAAACTAGCCAAGGCATGGGACAATGTAGTGCTCACAAATACTGACATGACACTACGTACTGATACCTTATACTGGGACAGGGAAAAACAAGAAGCCTATTACAAAGATTTTGGTACTGTAATAGATTCTGCCAATACACTCACTAGTGAAATAGGAAGGTATTATATGACCCAAAAAAAATATCAATTTTTGGACAGTGTACATCTTAAAAATCCAGAATACATCATGGACTCTGAGCAATTGGATTATTATACCAATTCCAAACACGCCTATATGTACGGCCCATCTACCATCACTGGTGAAGCCTATAAAATATATTGTGAAAGAGGGTTTTATGATACTAAAATAGAAAGTGGATACGGCATTAAGAACACTAAAATAAATTACAACAATAGAATCATAGAAGGTGATAGTCTCTTCTTTGATAAAGCTAGGGAATTTGCCTCTGCCACAAACAATATTACAATCACAGATACAATAAACAATAGTATCATAAGGGCTCATTATGCTGAAGTCTTCAAGGCAAAAGATTCTGTTTTTGCTACCAAAAGAGCAGTTGCCATAAGTGCGGCCCAAGAGCCACTGGATTCACTTTATATACATGGTGACACACTTATGATTACTGGAAAACCAGAAGCACGTATCCTCAGAGCTTTTAGAAATGCCAAATTCTACAAAAAAGATTTGAGTGGTAAGTGTGATTCCATTTACTCTAGTCAAAAAACAGGGCTTACTCAATTAATTACTAATCCCATACTTTGGAATATAGAGAACCAAATGACAGGCGATAGTATTCATTTGATATCTAATCTAGAAACAGAGCAAATGGATTCTTTAAAAATAATCAACAATGCATTTATTATTTCTATGGACACCATTGGCAAAGTTGGATACAACCAAGCTAAGGGCATAAATCTATTTGGAAAATTCATAGATAATGAGTTAAAAACAATAGACTTAGAACAAAACACCGAGGTTATATATTATTTATACAATGATGATGATGAACTTGTGGGGATAAACAAAAACAAGTGCAGCAAAATCCGTCTCTTAATGGCTAATAATGATATTGAGGACATTACATTTTTCATTGACCCAGACGGAGATATTTTTCCAAAGAAAGATATGGCAGAAAATGAAAAGTTGTTAAAAGGTTTTATTTGGAGAGGAGAGGAGCGCATAATGACCAAGGACGACATTTTTGATGAAGATGACAATAATATTGAGTTGGTGGTTATTCGTGGAATAAACAACCCTATAGATATTGATGCTGAAGAGGAAGAAAATGAAGATGACCCCATAAACTCCCCAAACATACAAGCCACCAAGCCCAAAAAAATACTTACTAGTAAAAAAGTCAATTAACCCATGAAGGATGACTTTTTAAAATATCAAGCACAAACTACACCGCATCCATTAGCAATGCAAGTTTCTCATGCAAAAGGCAGTTATATCTATGACACTGAAGGCAATGCTCATTTAGATTTTGTAGCTGGTATTTCTGCTTGTAGTTTAGGTCACTGTCACCCTAAAGTTATTAAAGCCATACAACAACAGACTGAAAAATATATGCATGTGATGGTCTATGGAGAGTACATTCAAGAACCTGCAGTGGCATATGCTAAACTTTTAGCTTCTCTTCTACCTAAGCCTTTGGACACTACCTATTTGGTGAATTCAGGCACTGAAGCTATAGAAGGCGCACTAAAATTGGCAAGACGATTTACCAGAAGATCAGAAATAATAGCCGCAAATAAAGCTTATCATGGAAATACCATGGGTAGTTTAAGCATTATGGGCTTTGAAGAACGCAAAAGTACATTTAGGCCATTACTTCCTGATATTTCTTTTATTGATTTTAATTCTGAATCCGATTTAGAAAAAATCACTATCAAAACTGCAGCCGTTGTTTTGGAAACTATTCAGGGAGCTGCTGGGTTTATTCTTCCAAAAAATAATTATTTAAAAAAAGTAAGAAATAGGTGTGACGAAGTTGGTGCTTTATTAATATTGGATGAAGTACAATCCGGTTTTGGGCGTACAGGCAAACTATTCGCTTTTGAGCATTATGAGTGTATTCCGGATATATTGGTCATAGGCAAGGGAATGGCATCTGGACTACCTGTTGGTGCATTTACGGCTTCAAACCAATTAATGAAAGCCTTACAGCACAGTCCAAAATTAGGACATATCACCACTTTTGGGGGAAATCCCATAATTGCTTCGGCTTGTTTGGCAACTCTAAAAGAAATCACTTCTACAGGCTTAATTCCTTCAACCATAGAAAAGGAGGAATTATTCAGAAAACTACTGGTACACAAACATATAAAAGAGATTAGAGGAAAAGGGCTAATGCTTGCCTTAATAATGACAAATGAGGAAATTGTCAATCAATTAATCTTAAAAAGCAAGGAGGGTAAACTCATTTTATTTTGGTTGTTGTTTGAACCCAAAGCGGTACGCATATCCCCTCCCCTAACCATCTCCAACGAAGAGATTAAAAAGGGCTGTAACATCATTCTTCAAATTTTAAATCAACCAGAATAATTTTGTTAACTAAATTGTTAATAATATAGCTCCAAATAAGAAGCGGAAATACTCTAAAAGAGTATTTTTAATTTCATAGTTTAACCAAGCATTTTTCTATGGCGTTAGAATCAAACGAAAGACCAAGCAAACCCATTGTTAAGTTTGAATCCATGCTCAAGACAGATGATGTCTATTTTTTTGATGCAGAGGATTTTGAGGATATCATACACCATTATCTTAATAATGGCAAAGTCTCATTGGCAAAAAAAGCTATAAAAATTGGGTTGCAACAACACCCAAACAACATAGAACTAAAGCTCTTGAACGTTGAAGTTCATGTATTTGAGAACAATTTAGATCTTGCCGAACAGCAATTGAACAGTCTACAACTTTTGGATAGCAACAATGAAGAAATCTATATTCAGCATGCCAATATTTATTCCAAAAAAAATAATCATGAGGCTGCGATAGAACTTCTTAAAAAAGCATTGACGCTTACTGATAATGATTTTGACATCTATTCTCTCTTAGGCATGGAGTACCTTTTTATGGATGATTATCAAATGGCGAAGGAGAGTTTTATGAAATGTGTTGCTATGGATGAGCAAGATTATGCTTCTTTATACAATGTGATTTATTGTTTTGAGTACATGGAAGATATAGATAACGGTATTTATTATCTTAATGATTATCTAGAAAGAAATCCATATTGTGAAGTGGCATGGCACCAATTGGGGAAAATGTATTGCACAAAAGAAATGTACAAAGAAGCCCTTGCTGCTTTTGATTTTTCCATTATTTCTGACGACTCTTTTATAGGTGCCTACTATGAAAAAGGAAAGGTGTTAGAAAAACTGGGCAAGTACAGTGAGGCCATAGAAAATTACGAGATTACAATAGAGATAGAAGACCCAACTTCACATGCATATCTGCGCATTGGAAGATGTCATGAAAAAATGGGAAACCATGATTTTGCAAAACATTTTTACTATCGCACAGTGCATGAAGATCCGTTATTGGATAAAGGTTGGCTGGCCATTACTGAGTTTCATTACGCAAAAGGCGAGTATGAAAAAGCGTTATATTATATCAATAAAGCAATTAATATTGATGAAGAGAACCCGTTGTATTGGAAAAAAAGCGCCAAAATATATACTGCATTGAAAAATTATGCCGAAGCTGATTTTTCTTTTAAACAAACCGTAGAACTAGGCAATTATGACATAGACACATGGTTAGATTGGGGAAATGTGGCTTTCCTGGGAAAAGATTTAAAATCTGCCATTCAAATTTTAGAGCAAGGAGTAGAGTTTTACCCTGAAAGTGCTGAAATTTACTATAAAATGACTGGTATTTATTTTCTAGATAATGATACAGAAAATGCCTGCTCTAGTTTAACCAATGCATTGCTATTGAATACTGACAAATTTTCAATTTTTCAAGATAAGTTTCCGCAATTCAGTAATTCAAAACTGGTGACTGATATTGTCAATGATATTAAAAAGGCTTCCAGATAAAAAAACTATTTTTGTTTTTTTTACATGCTATGGGAAACAGAAATTTTTTACAATACATTTTCATTACACTTAAAGGAATGGCAATGGGAGCAGCTGATGTTGTTCCTGGCGTATCTGGCGGAACAATAGCTTTTATATCCGGAATTTACGAAGAGCTCATTACTTCAATAAATAGTATTGACCTTTCTCTTTTCAAGACATTTCGCAAAGAAGGGTTTAAAGCTTTTTGGACACAAGTAAATGGCAGTTTTCTATTGGCACTCTTTTTAGGTATAGGTATAAGTGTGATTTCTTTGGTAAAATTGGTTCGCTGGCTTTTAGAAAACGAACCTGTACTTTTATGGTCTTTCTTTTTTGGTTTGGTACTGGCCAGCATTATTATTGTTGGCAAGTCCATAGAAAAATGGAATTTAGGGTCCATTATAATGCTGATACTAGGGGCGTTGGCTGCCTATTTCATTACCCAATTGCCTCCATCAGAGAGCATAGCAAGTTTGCCCTTCCTATTTTTATCTGGAGCATTAGCAGTTTGCGCCATGATTCTTCCAGGGATTTCAGGCGCGTTTATTCTGGTGTTGCTAGGATCATATAAAATTATTTTAGATGCTGTTGACGAAAGAAATCTCAAAATTATTGCAACCGTAGGCTTAGGAGCAATTGTAGGGCTATTGAGCTTTGCTAAATTATTAAAATGGATGTTCAACCATTATAAAAATCTTACACTAGCAGTTCTTACAGGCTTTATCATTGGCTCATTGAGCAAAATATGGCCTTGGAAAAAAGTATTGGAAACCAAAATTTTCAATGGAAAAATCAAAGTGATTTCTGAACAAAATATAAGTCCATGGGCATATGAAAAAGACAATCAATTAATCTTTGCTTTAATCTTAGCTCTCATTGGTTTTTCATTTATTTTTATCCTAGAAAAAGTAGCCTCTAAAAAATAACGCATACAACTATGGAGCAATCCAGAACATTCATGGACAAATTTTTCCTTGTAATCAAAGGATTATGTATGGGGGCGGCCAATAAGGTCCCTGGTGTTTCCGGTGGTATTGTTGCTTTTGTGGGTGGTTTCTATGAAGAGTTTATTTATTCGTTACAGAAAATAAATTTAAAATCTGCAAAGCTTCTTTTTAATGGCAGGTTCAAGAGTTTCTATCGCTATATCAATGGTCAGTTTTTGTTCCTTTTAATATTTGGCATGCTGATAAGTTATTTCAGCATTTCTAAAGTATTGGATTTTTTCTTGATGAAAAAAGAGCTTCTTGTATGGGCATCTTTTTTTGGATTGATTCTAGGCTCCATTTATTATATAGCAAAGAGTTTTGAACATTGGAACAAAAAAAACATAGTAGCTGGGATTATTGGATTGATTGTAGGTGTTTCCATCAGTTTTTTAAGCCCTGCAAAAGAAAATGACAACTTATTGTTTATCTTTTTTTGTGGGATGATAAGTGTATCTGGAATGACACTCCCAGGGCTATCTGGCTCTTTTATACTTATTCTTCTAGGGAATTATGTATTGCTTTTGGTGGATTCTGTAAATGCTCTATATGATACTTTTTCAGAAATGATTAGAGGAGATTTTAGTTTTATACAAAACAAAGCACGCTTACATACTTTAAAAATATTATCTGTATTCACTTTAGGTTCAGTGGTAGGGTTAGTCAGCCTTTCACATATACTAAGTTATGTATTAAAACATTATAAGCACATTACAACAGCTGTGCTTATTGGTTTTATTACGGGGTCTTTGGGTGTTGTTTGGCCGTGGAAAAAGAAAATGCTCAAAATGAACATGGATGGCAGCACTGCCTTGGATTCTAACGGAAATGAAATTATGACAAATTATGAACGTTATTTCCCAGATTTTGGTCTTGCAGAATCTTGGTGGGCCATTGTGTGTATTATACTGGGAATAGCTGTATTATTGGGATTAGATTGGTATGGAAAACATAGAAAAAAAGAAATTTAGACTTGGATTGATAGGACGTAATATCTCCTACTCATTTTCCAAGGGGTATTTTACAAAGAAATTTGAAGATTTAGGATTAAAGCATCATTCCTATGAAAATTTTGACTTGGAAACTATTGAGCAATTTGAAGAGTTGATAAAATCCAATACAGACATCAAAGGTTTTAATGTAACTATTCCCTATAAACAGGCCATTATCCCCTACTTATCAAGATTGCATCCGAAAGCAAAAAAAATAGGTGCCGTAAACACAATAAAATTCACAAAAAAAGGGTTGAAAGGATATAACACAGATGTGTATGGATTTAAAAAATCACTTAAGCCCCATTTAAAAGAACATCATACCAAAGCACTGATATTGGGAACAGGTGGCGCTTCTAAAGCTGTTGCATTTGTCTTTGATGAGCTGAATATTGCCTATAAATTTGTTTCTAGAAATCCAAAACAAAATCAATTGACATATTCAGACTTAACAAATGATATTATAGATAAATACACTATTCTTGTTAACTGTACGCCACTAGGTACTCACCCCAATATTACAGATAAACCAGACATTCCTTATACATATATACAAGGAAAGCACTTGCTTTTTGACCTTATCTATAATCCAGAAAAAACAGCATTTCTAAAAGAAGGAGAATCTAGGGGTGCCTCAATATGTAACGGGCTTAAAATGCTAGAGTTACAAGCTGAAAAAGCTTGGGATATTTGGAACTCATAATCAAAATTTAGCTATATTACTTTTGCAATTCCCATGGTTGTTAGTATATTAACCTCGCTATACATAAAATTTGAAAAAATTGGAAAAGAAAGACGAGAAACTACATGAAAATGTAGGAGGAGAAGAAAAATCAGAAACTACCGAAGTAACTACAAACTCGGAGAAAATCACTGAGATAGAAGTTAAAAAAGAAGAGGTTATAGAA
>CAYNLI010000085.1:9736-12876 GCA_964398035.1 uncultured Flavobacteriaceae bacterium
TACAAACTCGGAGAAAATCACTGAGATAGAAGTTAAAAAAGAAGAGGTTATAGAAACAACCGAAGAAACTGTTGCTGAGGCAAAAAAAGATGCCATAGAAGAAACTAAGAGCGTTGAAACCCCAGAGGTAGAAGAAGTATCAAAAGAAAACATTAAAGCTGAAGTTATTGAAGAAACAATACAAGAAGCTAAAAGCCCTGAAACAACAGATGACGATGCAAAACCAAAAGAAAACACAGAGGAAGAAACTGCATCAGAAGATGTTATAGAAGAAATTGAAGAATCCAATGCAGAGGATGCAGAGGATACGGACAATCATCAAAGACATCAAATTCCAATATTAGATTACCATTCTATGTCTATGGAAAACTTGGTGGGCGAACTACAAAAACTCATTCGTACTGAAAAAGTACAGGCCATAAAAAAACATGTTGATGACATTAAATCTGAGTTTGATCATAAGTTTCAAGACTTCATAGATCTCAAAAAGGAAGAGTTTATTGCTAGTGGTGGCAATGAAATTGATTTTAGATACAATTCCGTTACCAAAAGACAGTTCAATGAGGTCTATTCAGATTATAGAGATAAACGCAATCAATACTATAAATCCTTAGAACAGAATTTAAAAACCAATCTTGCTAAAAGGCAGGAAATCATAGAAGAACTTAAAGGATTGGTAAATGTTGAAGAAGACATCAATACTACCTACAAGAACTTTAAAAACATACAAGAAAGTTGGCGAAATGCAGGCCCAATCCCAAGAACCCATTACAATGATGTTTGGCGCACCTACCACCATCATATAGAAATTTTTTATGATTTCCTTCATCTAAACCGAGAGTTACGGGACTTGGATTTTAAACACAATTTAGAAGAAAAGTTAAAAATTGCGGAACGGGCAGAAGCACTGGCACAAGTAGAAGATCTAGGAAAAGCATTCCAAGAATTACAGACCTTGCATAAAATTTGGAAAGAAGATATTGGTCCTGTTGACAAAGAACATAGAGAAGAAATATGGGAACGTTTTAGCAATGCAACCAAAGCTATGCACCAACGCAGGCAAGAGTTTTATACCGAATTGGATAAATCTTATGAGGTTAACCTAGTAAAGAAACATGAAATCATAGAAGCCATTAATGGCATAGCATCCAATGTTTCTACCAACCACAAGGCATTACAACAGCAAATAAAAAATATTGAAGCATTACGTGATGATTTTTTCAAAGCTGGCAAAGTACCCCAAAAAGTAAATGAAAAAACATGGGCTTCTTTTAAAGAAGCCGTAAGGGCCTTTAACAGAAATAAAAATAATTATTACAAAAATTTAAAAAAGGATCAACAAGAAAATCTAGATAAAAAAAGAGCCTTGTTAGAACTGGCTATTTCTTTAAAAGATAGTGACGAATGGAATACAGCTACTTTAGAAATGAAGCGTATTCAAAGTGAATGGAAGAAAATTGGGCATGTGCCCAGAAAGTTTTCTGATAAAATTTGGAATGAATTTAAAAATGCCTGTAATCATTATTTTGATAGGTTGCATTCCCAAAAGAATAGCGCCTTTAAAGAAGAACAAGATAATTTTGAAAAGAAAAGCGCTTGCATGGATAGGTTAAAGGCTTTTCAGCTTGGTGATGATAGAGAAGGAAACCTCACTACCATAAAACAATTTATCAATGAGTGGAAAACCTACGGTAGAGTTCCTTTTAACAAAAAGAACATTGATGGTAAGTTTAATAAAATTCTAGATGCTATTTTCAAAAAATTGGATATAAGCAGACAAGAGTCTGAGCTTTTAAAATACGGAAATAAAATTCAGCAATTGGCAAAGGCAGATAATCAAAGAGCTATTTCTAATGAAAGAACTTTTATTAGACGAAAAATGGAAGAGTCTAAAAACGAAATCCTTCAGTTAGAAAATAACATGCAATTCTTCTCTAATGCCTCTGAAAACAGCCCTTTGGTAAAAGAAGTAATCAAAAAACTTAGTAGTCATAAAGAAGCACTGGAAACCTGGAAAGCCAAGTTAAAGAAGCTAAATATTATGGAGAATGATCTTAATAAAGAAGTAGAAGAGCCTGATGCTGAGGAAATTACTTCTTCAGAAGAAGAATAGTTCCCTTTCCTAAGCTTCGTTTATCAACCAAAACAATGAAGTTAAAGTACACGCTATCAATTCTAATGTTGGTTTTTATGAGCATCAAAGGAATTTCCCAATGGAAATTAATGGATGATAATGCCACAAGAGAAACTAAAAAACTTTTCAAAAGCCTAAAGAAAATCCAAGAAAGGGAACCATATTTGCACACCAACACGCAACAGAATACGGTCGCGGATGGTATGGTGATGAAATTTGTTCAGATGTAAATCGGTTGTAGGCCACACCCTGGGATGATTGGAGTCGATTTTAGTGGCTTTACGGGTACTTAATCCTGAAGAATACAAAACCAAGCTTAAAAAAGTGGTAGAAGATGCCTATAACAGAGGTGGTGTTATTACCGTTGCTTGGCATTTTTACAATCCCGTTGGTCTAGGAAGTTTTTATTGGCAAGATTCTGTTTCTACTCCCATAGTACCCTAATGGTGACGCTCATGACCAATACAAAGAGATTTTAGACGGTATTGCTGAATGGGCAAATAGTTGTAGAGGAAAAAATGGGGAACTCGTACCTATGATTTTTAAGCCTTATCATGAGTTTGATGGTGATTTGTTTTGGTGGGGAGCATCCCACTGCACTGTGGATGAGTTTAAGACTCTCTGGAGGTTTACCGCTTCTTATTATAGAGACGAAAAAGATGTACACAACTTTATATGGACGTTTTCTCCTGACAATAAATTTGATACCTAAGAGAAATACTTGGAGCGTTATCCTGGAGATGAATGGGTAGATATGGGTCGTAATCGTTATGATTTGGATACTGCTATTAAAAAATTAAGAATAGTATCAGATTATGCAAAAAAAATAAAAAACTAGCCGCTTTCACAGAAACAGGATTAGAATCCATACCCAACACTTCTTGGTGGACAGGCTCTTTGTTAAAAGTCATGAAAACAGAAGGTTTACGTTTATCTTATGTTTTTGTATGGCGTAATGATAGTAGAAGCGAAACACACTACTATGCTCCGCACTCAGGCCATTTAA
>CAYNLI010000086.1:0-12543 GCA_964398035.1 uncultured Flavobacteriaceae bacterium
TCTAGGTAAATCACCTTCTCCTTTTAAAGGTAAATTAGACCTTCCCATTAAATAAGTGTCTACATGATGTGCGGCTTGCCTGCCTTCTGAAATTGCCCAAACAATTAAAGATTGCCCTCTCCTTTGGTCTCCGGCTACAAATACGCCAGGAATGTTGGTCATATAATTTTCAATAGAAGCTTTAATATTGGTTCTTGGATCTGCCTCTAAACCTAATTGTTCAGCAATGGTCATTTCTGAGCCTGTAAAACCAAGTGCTAAAAATACAAGTTGGCATTTCCATTCCTTTTCAGTTCCTGTAACTTCCTTTAATATTGGTCTTTGCCCTGGAGTTTTGATCCATTCCACTTCTGTAGTGATCAACCCAGTTAGGTTTCCTTCTTTGTCCCCAATAAATTCTTTTGTGGAAACACTAAAGAAACGTTCTGCGCCTTCTTTATGAGATGAACTTGTTTTTAAGCGCATGGGCCAAAATGGCCATGGCTGGCCTGTTGGGCGTTCTGTGGTTCCTTTACCCATGATTTCAAAATTGGTAACAGAGGTGGCTCCTTGTCTTATTGATGTGCCAATACAGTCAGAACCTGTGTCACCACCACCAATTACAATAACATCTTTATCCGTGGCCATTATTTCTTCTCCCAGATCCTTTATGCCGTCAACACGTTTGTTATTTTGCTTAAGAAAATCCATAGCTTGTACAACTCCTTTTAAATCGGCACCTTTTACAGGTAGATTTCTTCTAACAGTTGCTCCACCACATAAAACTACAGCATCAAATTCTGTTTTAAGTTGGTCTGCTTTGATGTCAACACCAATATGTACTCCTGTTTTAAAAATAATGCCCTCTTCTTCAAGTACTTCTACCCTTCTGTCAATAATATTTTTTTCCATTTTAAAATCTGGAATGCCATATCTTAATAAACCGCCCACTTTTTCATCACGTTCATAAACGGTAACTAAATGACCAGCTCTATTTAACTGTTGTGCAGCCGCAAGACCTGATGGCCCTGAACCAACTACCGCAATTTTTTTGCCTGTTCTGGTAAGTGGTGGTTCTGCAGTTATCCATCCTTTTTTAAAGGCTGTTTCAACTATGTTCTTTTCAATGTTTTCTATGGTAACTGGGTCTTCATTAATGCCTAGTACACATGCTTCCTCACAAGGAGCAGGGCATAACCTGCCAGTGAATTCTGGAAAATTATTGGTGGAATGGAGAATTTCAGTAGCCTTCTCCCATTTCCCTCTATAGATTGCATCATTAAAATCTGGAATCAGGTTGCCTAAAGGGCATCCACTATGACAAAAAGGAACGCCACAATCCATACAACGAGCTCCTTGGTCTTTAAGCTCTTTTTCTTTCATTGGAAGAGTAAACTCTTTGTAATTTTTTATACGTTTTTTAACGGGAGCATATTTTTCTATCTCTCTGTCAAACTCCATAAATCCTGTAATCTTTCCCATAGTCTACTTATATAGTTTCCAATTTTTCTTTTTCTAACCTAATCAATGCTTGTTTGTATTCCTCTGGGAATACTTTAACAAATTTAGGCAGGCATTCTTCCCAATCTTCTAATATTCGTTGTGCCAACGGGCTTAATGTGGTATTGTAATGATTTTCTATCAATTCTTTTAACTGTGCAATATCATTGTCCTCATCAACTGCTAAAAGATTCAAAGCTTCCATATTGCAGTTTTTTTCAAAAGTGCCGGCTTCATCATAAACATAAGCAATACCGCCGCTCATTCCTGCGCCAAAATTCCTACCGACTTTTCCTAATATTACTGCAATCCCTCCAGTCATATATTCACACCCATGATCTCCTATGCCTTCTACTACAGCTTTAGCACCAGAATTTCTTACACAGAATCTTTCGCCGGCCTTACCATTTATATATACCTCCCCAGCGGTTGCACCATAGAGCGTAACGTTTCCTGTAATTACATTGTCTTCTGGTTTAAGGGTAGATTTGTCAGGTACCTTTATAATTAATTTAGCTCCAGAAAGACCTTTGCCTAAATAGTCATTAGTATTTCCATTGACTATCATGGTTAGTCCTTTGGTGGCAAAACCTCCAAAACTTTGCCCAGCAGAACCTGTAAAATTCAATCTTAGGGTATTTTCTGGCAAACCTTCTGCACCATAAATTTTTGAAATCTCATTACTTATGATTGCTCCAATAGTTCTATCTGTATTGCAGATAGGAAAGTCCAATGTTATTTTTTCTTTTCTAAAAAGTGCAGGGTGTGCTTGTTCAATAATGTCAAATTCTATTGAATTAAATACATCGTGTTCTTGTTTTTCTGTATTGTATAATTTGGTTCCACTTGGGACATCCACTTGGTATAATATTGGCGATAGATCAATGCCGGCAGCTTTGTAATGTTCCAATGCTTTTTTGCGATCCAATTTTTGAACTTGCCCAACCATCTCATTGATGGTCTTGAAGCCCAACTGCGCCATAATTTCACGAAGTTCTTGAGCAACAAAGTACATGTAGTTTACTATGTGTTCTGGTTTTCCCTTGAATTTTTTTCTTAGCTCTGGATTTTGGGTCGCAATACCTACGGGGCATGTATTTAAATGGCATACACGCATCATAATACATCCTGATGCCACTAATGGTGCAGTTGCAAAACCAAATTCTTCCGCGCCCAATAAACAGGCAATGGCTACATCTCTACCAGTTTTCAATTGTCCGTCACACTCCAATACTATTCTGTTTCTTAAGTCATTGAGGACAAGGGTTTGTTGTGCCTCGGCAATTCCCAGTTCCCATGGTAGACCTGCATGCTTTAATGATGTCAAAGGTGATGCTCCGGTGCCACCATCAAAACCAGAAATTAATATTACATCTGCTTTGGCTTTGGCAACACCTGCTGCAACGGTTCCTACTCCTACTTCTGATACTAATTTCACATTGATTCTTGCTTTTCTATTTGCTGATTTTAAATCAAAGATTAATTGAGATAAATCTTCAATGGAATAGATATCGTGATGCGGAGGTGGGGAAATTAACCCTACATAAGGTGTTGAATTTCTGGTTTTCGCAATGGCAGGGTTTACCTTAGGTCCAGGCAGTTGCCCGCCCTCACCTGGTTTGGCACCTTGGGCCATTTTAATCTGTATTTCCTTAGCGCTAGTCAGATAATTGGAAGTCACTCCAAACCTTCCAGAGGCCACTTGCTTAATGGCGCTATTTCTCCAATCCCCAGTTTGATTTTTGTAAAAACGTTCAGCATCCTCACCACCTTCACCAGAATTACTTTTCCCTCCAATTCTGTTCATGGCAATGGCTAAATTTTCATGGGCTTCCTTACTAATGGAGCCATAGGACATGGCGCCAGTTTTAAACCTTTTCACAATTTCTGTCCAAGGTTCTACTTCTTCAATTGGGATTGGGTCGTAATTAGAAAACTCAAACAATCCTCTTATGGTCATTAGATTTTTGGACTGCTCATTTACCAATTTAGCATATTCCTTATAGGTTTCAGGCTCATTGCTCCTCACTGCTTTTTGCAATTTTGCTACGGTCAGTGGGTTGAATAAATGTTTTTCTCCATTTCTTCTCCATCTATACTGTCCTCCTATCTCCAAATCCATGTTTGCAGATATTTCTTGTTCCTTAAATGCTTTTTTGTGGCGTTTGGATATTTCTTTTTCTATTTCATAAAGACCGTTCCCTTGTATTCTTGTTGGAGTATTTGGGAAATATTTTTCAACTGTTTTGGTGTTTATTCCAATACATTCAAACAATTGAGAGCCTCTATAAGAGTTTAGGGTAGAAATCCCTATTTTATTCATTACTTTAAGAATGCCTTTTCCAATTGCTTTGTTGTAATTTTTAATGGCTTCATCAAAGGTGAATTCTGTAATGTCATGTTCTTCAATTTGTTCGCCAATGATTTCATTTACCAAGTATGGGTTTATGGCACTTGCCCCAAAACCGAACAGTAATGCAAAATGATGTACTTCTCTTGGTTCGGCTGACTCAATAATAATGCTTAGTTTGGAACGCTTCCCCAATAATTGTAGCCCACTGTTAATATAAGAACAAGCTAATAAAGCTGGTATAGGAGCTTTGTCTTTGCTTATATTCCTATCAGAAAGAATAATAATATTGGTTTCTTCATCTATTGCTTTTGCTGCTTGATCCAAAATAGACTCAAGTGCATCTTCCAAGCCGTTGTTTCCTTTGGCAATATCATATAAAATAGGAATGGATAACACTTTATAATCTGGACTGGCGTCATAATTTTTTATTTTGTCCAAATCCTCTTTAGAGATTACTGGGTTTTGAATTTTTAATTTTCGACAATGTAGTTCTGTTGTTTTAAAAATATTATGGTCGCTCCCTAATGTTAAGCTAATGTCTGTAATCAATTCTTCACGAATACCATCCAAAGGAGGGTTGGTCACTTGTGCAAACAATTGTTTAAAATAATTGTAAATCAATTGAGGACGATCAGACAATATAGCTATTGGGGTGTCAGACCCCATTGAACCAATAGGTTCCTTGGCACTTTTCCCCATTGGAAGAATTATAGTGTTGATATCTTCCAAGGTATATCCAAAAGCTGCTTTTCTTTTCTCCAAAGATTCTTCACCTAGAAAAAGAGGGCAGTCATTATAGGGAATATCTTTTAGGTGTACTAAATTGGCGTCTAGCCACTTTTTGTAAGGATGTTGTTTGGCTATCTTTTCTTTTACTTCCTCATCATTTACAATGCGACCCTCTTCCATATTGACCAAAAACATTTTTCCCGGCTCCAATCTTCCATGGAATTCTACATTTTCTGGTGCAATGTCCACAACTCCCGTTTCTGAGGACATTATTACATAACCATCCTTAGTAAGGGTATATCTAGAAGGTCTTAATCCGTTTCTGTCTAGAACAGCACCTATATAGTTGCCGTCTGTAAAAGGTACCGATGCTGGACCATCCCATGGCTCCATTAAGCAAGAGTTGTATTCGTAGAAAGCTCTTTTGGCTTCTGACATTTCAGTATTTTTCTCCCAAGCTTCAGGCACTAATATCATCATGACTTCTGGTAAAGAACGCCCAGTCATTAATAAAAGTTCCACTACCATATCCATGGTGGCAGAATCCGATTTGCCAGGCAAAATAATAGGAAGTATGTTTTTTATTTCATCACCAAACCAATCACTTTTTAAAAGTTCTTCCCTTGAGCGCATTCTTGAGACATTGCCTCTTAATGTGTTTATTTCACCATTATGGCACATATATCTAAATGGTTGGGCTAAATCCCAAGTTGGGAAAGTGTTGGTAGAGAACCTTTGGTGTACCAAAGCCAATCTTGTCACAACTCTAGAATCCATTAAATCCTTATAGTATAATTTAATATCATTAGGCATTAACAACCCTTTGAAAATGATAATTTTTGTTGATAAACTAGGGACGTAAAAGAATTGACTCTCGGATAACTTAGACTTTGTGATTTTATGCTCTGTTACTTTGCGAGCAATAAATAACTTTAAATTAAAATCAAAGGAATCTTGCTTGTCATTCTCTGTAGTAATGAAAACTTGTTTTACAAAAGGCTCGGTTTCTGCTGCAATTTTTCCAGGAATAGATTTATTGATGGGAACGTTTCTCCATCCCAATAATTTTAGACCTTGTTTTTTTATATTTTCTTCAAAAATTGTAATACAATAATCTCTTTGGTTTTCTTTCTGTGGAAGAAAAACATTTGCAACGGCATAAGAACTTGGTTTTGGTAAATCAAAATCACAAACTTTATTAAAAAAGTCATGTGGGATATCTACTAGAATACCTGCTCCATCTCCAGTTTTTCCATCAGCACTTACTGCTCCCCTGTGTTCTAATTTATCTAATATTTCTAAAGCCTTATGGATAATGTCATTTGACTTTTCTCCTTTAAGACTACAGATAAATCCTGCTCCACAGTTGTCGTGCTCAAATTCTGGCAAATACAGCCCTTGTTTTCTCAACTTCATAAAATATGGTATTTTCTCAAAAATATCATTTTCTATGCATTATATACACTCCATTGAGCATAATGTAACAAAAAAAGAGGCGTTTGGAATATATTATTAAAAAATATTCATTTTCATTTTTTTGAAGAAGCTAATTTGAGATTATGATAAAAAGGAGAGGGTGTATGGGTTAAGTCTATTAGATTAACGGGGGTTTCATGTTAAAACATCAAAATTTAGGAGTCTTGCCCTAATATTTTATCAAAAAATATTTAAAATTTGACTATTTCATCAAATACCCCCTAATACTATTAGGGGGTATTGAATTTTATTTCTTGATAATGCTTCTTGAAATCACTATTTTTTGAATTTCCGACGTACCTTCATAAATCTGGGTGATTTTTGCATCTCGCATTAATCGTTCTACATGATAGTCTTTTACAAACCCATTTCCACCATGTATCTGTACAGCTTCAATGGAGGTTTCCATGGCAACTTCAGAAGCGTATAATTTTGCCATGGCACTGGATAGGTCGTAGTTGTTCCCATTGTCTTTGTCCCAAGCAGATTTGTATACCAAATGTCTTGCGGCTTCAATCTTGGTATGCATATCTGCTAATTTAAATGCAATGGCTTGGTGGTTGCATATTTCTGTTCCAAATGTTTTTCTCTCTTTAGAGTATTTTAACGCCAGTTCATATGCGCCAGCAGCAATTCCCAATGCTTGTGCTGCTATACCTATACGGCCACCAGCTAAAGTTTTCATGGCGAATTTAAAGCCAAAACCACCATCTCCTATTCTATTTTCTTTGGGTACTTTGACATCATTGAAGATTAAAGAATGCGTGTCACTTCCTCTAATTCCCAACTTGTTTTCTTTGGGGCCGATTACAAAACCGGGCATTCCTTTTTCTACAATAAGTACATTTATGCCTTTGTGTCCTTTTTCAATATCAGTTTGGGCAATTACTAGATAAGTGGAAGCGGTATTTCCATTAGTAATCCAGTTTTTGGTTCCGTTTAAAATATAATGGTCACCCTTGTCTATGGCGGTTGTTTTTTGTGAGGTGGCATCGCTCCCAGCTTCTGGTTCAGATAAACAAAATGCGCCAATAACTTCTCCACTGGCTAGTTTAGTTAAATATTTTTCTTTTTGCGCTTCATTTCCATAAGCTTCAAGCCCCCAACAGACCAATGAGTTGTTTACGGAAACTACAACAGAAGCAGAAGCATCAATCTTGGAAAGTTCTTCCATGACAATGGCATAGGAAACTGTATCCAGCCCGCTTCCACCATATTTTGGGCTGACCATCATTCCTAAAAAACCCAATTCCCCCATTTTTTTTACCTGTTCTGCAGGGAATTTTTGAGCATCATCACGTTCTACAACACCAGGGAGTAGTTCATTTTGCGCAAAATCTCTTGCAGCTTGTTGAATCATGAGTTGTTCTTCTGAAAGAGTAAAGTCCATAGTAGAAAGATATTATGTGTCAATGCACAAAGATATGTTTATTCTATATTATGTGAAATGTATTACCTTATGTGCAGGGATTATTTTTTGATTTTTAATATTCAAGAATGTTGTTTAAAAGGCAATTTTAAATATCTTTAACCAATAATGAGTCCAATCAATTTTTAATTGAAAACTAACTAGAAAAATCGATTTTGAACATAATGGAGACGATATTAATTATAATTTTTGTAGCAGGTTATTTGGCAATAACTTTAGAGCATAACATTAAAATAGACAAGCTTATTCCTGCATTGGCCATGATGGCCATTATGTGGGCCTTTATGGCATTTGGAATAGATGATTTTAACACTTGGTTTGATTCATCCAAACATGTATTGGTTGAAGGGTACGAGAATTTGAAACATGAAGGACGGATGCATTTGTTAGAAGAAACCCTTTTGCATCATCTAGGGAAAACCCAAGAGATATTGGTATTCCTTTTAGGAGCTATGACCATTGTGGAGATTATTGATTATTTCAATGGTTTTCACACAATAAAGTCATTTATAAAAACAAGGAGTAAAAGTAAGATATTATGGATTTTTGCTTTTTTAGCCTTTTTGTTGTCTGCCATTATAGATAATCTTACAGCAACTATAGTATTGATTTCTATACTTCAGAAAATTGTTAGAAAAAGAGAAGATAGAATATGGTATACAGGTCTTATCATAATAGCAGCAAATGCTGGAGGGGCTTGGTCACCAATAGGTGATGTGACCACAACCATGTTATGGATAGGGGATAAGGTGTCCACAGGTAAATTAATAGGATATTTATTATTGCCTTCTTTAGTATGTATGATTGTCCCAACATTTATAGCTTCACGTTTGCCAGCCTTTAAAGGTGAAATTGATGTTGAAGAGGAGGAAGGTGATAAACATCGTTTTGGTGCTACCATGCTTTATTTAGGATTGGGAGCCATAGTTTTTGTCCCTGTATTTAAGACAGTCACCCATTTGCCTCCTTATGTGGGAATGATGCTTTCTTTGGCTGTTGTTGCTGCTTTTGCTGAAATATATAGTAGTTCAAAGTTTAGTATATCCAGCGTGGATGGGGATAGTGATGATAATGCACACCATAGTGCTGTGCACCATTCGCTGTCAAAAATAGAATTGCCCAGTATTCTTTTCTTTTTGGGAATATTAATGGCTGTTGCCGCTTTGGAATCTTTAGGAATTTTATTTGGTTTTGCAGATTCATTGAAAGATAGCATACCATTGTTAGGGTCAGAATTGGTTGGAACCCAAGTTTCAGATGTAGTGATTATTTTATTGGGGGTTGGCTCTGCTGTTATAGATAATGTACCACTTGTTGCAGCGAGTTTGGGAATGTTTACGGAAGGATTGGATAATCCACTTTGGCATTTTATAGCATACTCTGCTGGTACAGGAGGAAGTATATTGATTATTGGCTCTGCGGCAGGTGTAGTTGCCATGGGAATGGAGAAAATAGATTTCTTTTGGTACTTTAAAAAAATAGCATGGTTGGCACTGGTTGGATTCTTGGCCGGGGCCGTATGTTTTGTTTTAATCCGAAATTTTATTTAACCACATAATTTAATCGATATTAGATCGTTATTAAGGCAACTTTAATAAGATAAAATATGTCATTGTTTCAAGACCTAACAGATGAAGCCCAGTTGGGCGATGCACTATCTGAAGAAAAAACCTTATCGGTTGTTGATTTAATAGTAAATGGAGGTGCAGGTAGTATCATCATTATATCGATATTGTTTGTGCTTTTGTTTGTTGCACTGTATATCTATTTTGAAAGGGTTTTTGCTATAAAAGCAGCATCAAAAATTGATGAAAATTTCATGAACCAAATCCGTGACCATGTAATGAACGGAAAATTGGATGCAGCAAAAATATTATGTGCCCAAACTGATTCTCCCGTAGCAAGGTTAACGGAAAAAGGAATCTCTAGAATTGGGAAACCTTTGGATGATATAAATACAGCAATAGAAAATGCTGGAACTTTAGAGGTATACAAACTTGAAAAAAATGTAAGCATATTGGCCACAGTTGCCGGTGCTGCTCCCATGATAGGTTTCTTGGGCACGGTGATTGGTATGATATTGGCATTTCATGAAATGGCAAGTAGTGGCGGACAAGCAGAAATGGGTGTTTTGGCAAGTGGTATATATACGGCCATGACTACAACAGCTGCTGGTTTGGTAGTTGGTATTATAGCCTATATTGGCTATAACCACTTGGTAAACAGAACAGATAAGGTTATCCATAAAATGGAAGCCAATGCAGTTGATTTCCTTGATTTATTGAACGAACCTCTTTAATTCAAACACCATGAAATTAAAAGGAAGAAATAAGGTAAGCCCAGACTTTAGCATGTCATCAATGACAGATATAGTTTTCTTGTTGTTGGTCTTTTTTATGCTGACATCCAATGCTCCAAATGCCTTGGATTTGTTATTGCCAAAAGCGAGAGGAAAATCAACCAATACACAAAATGTTTCAGTAAGCATTAATAAAGACTTGGAGTATTTTGTGAACAATCAAAGAATTAACGCAGAATATATTGAAATTGAATTAAAAAAAGCACTGGAAGGACAAGAGAAGCCTACCATTATTCTTAGGGCAGAAGAGAACGTGGCCATAAAAGAGGCAGTACACGTTATGGACATTGCCAATAGAAACAATTACAAGCTTATTTTGGCGGTGCGACCCCAATAATGGCATTTTTAAACACGAGACACGAGAAAAAATCCTTTACACTTACAACAGCTTTGTTAAGTGCATTGTTGCTATTGCTTTTTTATATAGGACTTACTTATATGGATCCTCCAATTGAAAATGGGATTTCTGTGAATTTTGGCACTACTAATTTTGGTAGTGGCAGGGTGCAACCCAAAGAGAAAATCCAATCACAACCCAATAATACGCCAGTAGAACTTGCTCCGAAAGAGGAACGGGTAGAAGAGATGCAGGAAGAAGTCCCTAAAGAAGAAATTGTGGACAACCAGCCTACAGAAAAAGTTTTGACTCAAGAAAGTGAAGAATCCATCTTAATAAAGCAACAACAAGAGGCAAAACGTAAAGCTGATGCTGCTGTAAAAAAAGCACAAGCAGAAGCTGAAAGAAAGGCTAAAGAAAAAAGTGATGCTGAGGAAAGATTAAAAAACGAACAAGAAGCAAAGAAAAATAAACTAGATGCTTTAATGGGTGGACTTAATAATTCTGATGGTACAGCTTCTGGAAGTGAAGGTGATGATGATAAGGACGGGGATAAAGGACAGCCAGATGGTGACCCTTATGCTACAAGTTATTATGGAAGTCCTGGTTCTGGAAATGGAACCGGAGGCTATGGACTTAATGGCAGGTCTTTAGTAAGCAAAGGAAAAGTACAGCAAGAATGCAATCAAGAAGGTAGGGTTGTTGTAAAAATTGTTGTGGATAAAAATGGAAAGGTAATAAGTGCTACTCCAGGTGTGCGTGGAACAACCAATAATAGTAGCTGTTTGTTAGAACCAGCAAGAAAAACAGCATTTCTGCATAAATGGAATTTGGATTCCAATGCGCCAAGTCAACAAGTAGGCTTTGTAATTGTCAATTTTAAATTGGGCGAGTAGTATATGACTTATAAAATGACATTGGATTGGATGTTTGCCCAACTGCCAATGTATCAACAAAAAGGGGAAATCGCTTTCACAGGAAAGTTGGACAATATAAAATCCTTTGCAACCTATTTAAAAAACCCAGAAAAGAAGTTTAAAAGCATCCACGTTGCTGGAACCAATGGAAAGGGCTCTAGTAGCCATATGCTGGCTTCTATACTACAAGAAGCAGGGTATAAGGTCGGATTGTATACTTCGCCCCATTTAAAAGATTATAGAGAGCGTATAAAGATTGATGGAAAATCCATTAGTAAAAAGTTCGTTACTGATTTTATTAGAAACAACAAGACTTTCTTAGAAGAGTATAAACTATCCTTTTTTGAAATGTCCGTGGGTATGGCATTTGATTATTTTGCAAAAAAGAGAGTGGATATAGCCATTGTTGAAGTCGGTTTGGGCGGTCGGTTGGATTCTACCAATATTATTATTCCAGAAGTCTCCTTGATCACCAATATTGGTTATGATCATATGGGTCTGCTTGGCGACACGTTGGAAAAGATAACATTAGAAAAAGGAGGGATTATAAAGAATGGTGTTTCAGTAATCATTAGTGAATACCAAGAAGAGAATGCCAAGCTATTCAAAAATATTGCCAAAGATAAAAACACTAAAATTGTTTTTGCCAGTACCGAAATTAAAACCGAGTATAAAACCTCACTTTTAGGAAATTACCAATCTAAAAATGTAAAAGGAGTAGTGGCCACTTTAAAAGAATTAAAAAAATTTAAAGTAAATGAAGACCATATAAAAAAGGGGTTAAAAAGAGTGGTTCAGAATACGGGGTTAATGGGCAGGTGGCAAATACTTCAAGAAAATCCACTTGTTGTTTGTGATACGGCACATAATAAAGAAGGTTTATCAATAGTTATGGAGCAGGTATTAAAGCAAAAATATCACAGGCTTCATATTGTTTTGGGTTTTGTAAATGATAAAGATTTAGAGTCTGTACTGCATTTTTTTCCAAAAAAAGCCATTTATTATTTCTGCAAACCTAATATTCCCAGAGGATTAGATGCTATAAAATTGAAGGAAAAAGCTAATGAATATGGTTTGGAAGGAGAAACCTACGGTTCTGTTGATGAAGCTTATAAAATGGCATTGATATGCGCTACGACCAGCGATTTTATTTATATTGGGGGAAGCACATTTGTAGTTGGAGAAGTTGTGTGAATTTTTCACTTTTTTCTTTTAAGAATATAAAAACTATCCTATATTTGCACTCGCTAATTTAAACAGCGATATAGTTGGGGCGCTTAGCTCAGCTGGTTCAGAGCACCTCGTTTACACCGAGGGGGTCGGGGGTTCGAACCCCTCAGCGCCCACAGAATAAAAAGCTTCCGATTTTTCGGAAGCTTTTTTTATGCGAACAAAATAAAATTCATGGTGTTTTATGGGATCAAGACCAATTGTTGTGTTTAAGCAAATATTCTAGTTAGTCTA
>CAYNLI010000087.1:0-12463 GCA_964398035.1 uncultured Flavobacteriaceae bacterium
ATTAACAGCCATAAAAAAAGAGCCACTTTAAAAGTGGCTCTTTTTTTATATAAATTTAAGAATAAACTTATTCTTCATTTCCTGACAGAATTTTTCTTTTCATCGTATCAAACATTACTGGCGTTGCAATGAACAAAGAAGAATATGTACCTACAACAACACCTATGATCATTGCGAACATAAACCCTCTAAGTGATTCTCCTCCAAAAATAAATATTGCCAACAACACTACTATAGTGGTTAAAGATGTATTCAACGTTCTACTCAACGTACTGTTCAGCGCCTCATTGATGCGCTCACCGTTCTTCCATCCTTTTAACCCTACAATCTCCCTGATACGGTCAAACACAACCACGGTATCATTTAAGGAATACCCTATCACCGTTAATATTGCTGCAATAAAGGCTTGGTCTATTTCCATGTTAAATGGCATCAACTTTCCTGCTATAGAGAAAATACCAAGTACTATCAATACATCATGGAATACTGCTATAACAGCTCCCAATGAAAATTGCCACTTACGGAAACGCAACAAGATATAAAGGAAAACCACGAACAAAGAACCAATAATGGCTAAAAATGCATTTTTCTTAATATCATCTGCAATGGTAGGTCCCACTTTAGTGGATTGTAAAATCCCAATAGATTTTTCTGATGCACCAACGGTAAAGTCTTCAAAAGAAGTACCATCCGGTAAATATTTTTGAAGTGATGTATACAATTTATCCTGTATCTCATTATCCACTTCTATACCTTCCACATCTACCTTATATGGTGTCGTTATTTTTATTTGATTAGCATCTCCAAATGTTTTTACATTGGTTCCACTACCAAAAACAGTATTCAATTCCGAAGCAATTTCAGAAGGGCTCACTGCATGTTCAAACCTAACTTGGTATGAGCGTCCCCCTACAAAATCCACTCCTTGTTGTAAACCTTGTGTGGATAAAGAAAATACTCCTATACCTATCAATATCGCAGAAATAACATAAGCTATCTTACGTTTGCCCAAGAAATTAACCTTGGTATTCTTAAATATGTTTTTGGTCATAGCGGTAGAAAAATCTAATTTTCTTCCTTTTTTACTGATATACCAATCCACCAACAATCTTGTAATAAAGATTGCCGTAAACAATGATGTCAAAATACCTATCAATAAGGTAGTCGCAAATCCTTTAATTGGTCCTGAACCAAATATAAATAAAATCAGTGCCGTAAGTCCCGTAGTAATGTTGGCATCTAAAATGGATGAAAGTGCATTGCTGAAACCATCAGAAATAGCCAAACTCATGCCCTTCCCTTTTGCCAGTTCCTCTTTTATACGTTCAAAAATAAGTACATTGGCATCAACTGACATACCAATGGTCAATACAATACCTGCAATACCTGGCAATGTCAACACCGCATTTAAACTGGTCAACACTCCAAAAATCAACACAATGTTCAATATCAAAGCAATATCAGCAAATATTCCTGCTTTTCCATAGTAGAATATCATCCATAACAATACAAACGCCATAGCTATCATAAAGGACATAAAACCACTATCTATAGCTTCCTGACCCAATGACGGACCAACAATTTCTGATTGTATAATTTCAGCTTTAGCTGGTAATTTACCAGCACGTAATACGTTTGCTATATCTTTAGTTTCTGTAACTGTAAAATTACCTGTAATCTCTGTTCTTCCGCCAGATATACCACCAACCACGGAACAACCTGGAGCAGTATATACTTTATTATCTAAAACAACCGCAATACCAGTGCCATTAATATTTGCATCACTGGTCAGTTTTTGCCACTCTTTAGCACCTCTGGTGTTCATGCTCATTGTAATCGCAGGTCTACCTATTTGGTCAAAATCATCCCTGGCATCGCTAACTACATCCCCACTCATTCTAGGAGCATTGTCACGATTGGATTTTAATGCATACAAATCAACAACCTCAACATCAGCTGAAGGGCGTTCCCAAGCAAATTTCACAAATTGAATATCTGCTGGCAACAAACGGCGAATCTCTCTCATCCTAAGATACTCCCCTACTTTAGCTGTATCTTTAATAGCAACACTTGCAATGGCATAACCACTACCTGAACCTTGCAATAAACTTAATAATGGATTTACTTGCCCAGTTAAGTCTAAAGCATCATCAGAAATATCAGATAATAAGGAATCAATTTCAGATTCTGGTTTGGAAATTTCTTCTTCTACAACCTCTTCTACGTCTGTTTCAACCAAAGATTTTAATTGCTCATTGGCAGCTACTAAAAAGTTTCCTATGTTTGGATTGCTTGGCTGATACGTTTCCCAAAATTCTAATTGGGCCGTACTGGACAATAAATCCTGAGCACGGGAAATATCTCTTGCTCCAGGCAATTCTACCAATATACGTCCAGAATTCCCTTCTCTTTGAATATTTGGTTGTGTAACACCAAAACCATCTATACGCTCTCTCAACACTTCAAAAGCAGAAATAATGGCTTCGTCTATTTTCGTTTCTATGATAGGTCTAACCTCACTATCACTCATTTGAAAATTGACAGCATCACTCAATCCTTTGTTTGCGAAAATATCTGGAGAAGCTAATTTGGCATCTCCCTTAATATTATCAAAAGCATCAAAGAACAAATCCAAATAAGTGTCATCACTATTTTTAGAAGCTATATCCGCATCAGCTAAAGCCTTGTTAAAAACAGGGCTTTTAGTATTGTTGGCTAACCCTTTAAGGATATCTTTTACAGATATTTGTAACGTAACATTGATACCACCTTTAAGATCCAATCCTTTGTTCAGTTCCCTTTTCTTTGCTTCATTATAATCTGTATATCCTAAAATGGAATTATTACCGATTGAATCCAGATAACTGGCTTCCAAAATTTCTCTTTTGGCCACATAATCGTCTTCAGCTTCAGAAATTGAGCTAATAGCAAAAGTCTCTGCTTCATTTTCAACCTTACTGGTAATGAATGTGTAGGATAGTTGGTAGATACTCACAATCCCAAACAAGAAAGCAAAAAGCTTTATAAGTCCTTTATTTTGCATTGGTTAATTAGATTTATTATTGTATTCGTAAATAGCGTGCAAATATATCATTTCCCTTATAAAATGGCAATATATTTATCAGTTTTATAAAACCAAGGCATCCCGTTCTTTACGGGATGCCTTGGTGAAATTGTCAATAAGTGTATTCGCTGAAGCGAATATGCTAAAAAGGTTATTAAAGTTCTAAAAGTCCATTGGTTTTTTTAACACCAACAGCACTTTCTTGCATTTTTGCTTTTTCCGCATCGCTCAATTCTATATCAACTATTTTTTCAATACCGTTTTTCCCAAGAACAACTGGTACACCTATACAGATATCTTCTAAACCGTATTCTCCTTCCAAGAAAGTAGAACATGGGAACATTTTCTTTTGATCACATGCAATGGCCTGTACCAATGCAGAAACTGCCGCTCCAGGAGCATACCATGCACTTGTACCCAATAATTTAGTTAGTGTAGCACCACCAACTTTGGTGTCTTCTACAACTTGAGAAAGTCTTTCTTCTGATAAAAATTCAGAAACTTTAACACTATTTCTAGTAGCGTTTTTAATTAAAGGCACCATTCCTTTATCACTATGACCACCTATTACCATTCCGTCAACATCAGAAATAGGTGCTCCCAAAGCCTCTGCCAATCTGTACTTAAAACGTGCACTATCCAAAGCACCGCCCATACCAATGATTCTATTTTTTGGAAGGTTTGTGGTTTTATGCACCAAATAAGCCATGGTATCCATAGGATTACTCACTACAATAAGAATTACATTGGGAGAATGCTCTATTAAGCTAGAAGAAACTGCTTTCACAATTCCTGCATTTATCCCTATCAATTCCTCACGTGTCATTCCTGGTTTTCTAGGAATTCCTGATGTAATCACAGCAATATCACTATTGGCCGTTTTAGAATAATCATTTGTAATGCCTGTAATTTTGGTGTCAAAACCGTTTAAAGAAGCAGTTTGCATTAAATCCATGGCCTTGCCCTCAGCATACCCTTCTTTAATATCCAATAAAACGACTTCTGATGCAAAATTTTTGATTGCAATATACTCTGCACAACTTGCGCCAACTGCGCCTGCTCCTACTACGGTAACTTTCATTATGTTGATTTTTTTAGTGATTTTTTAGCAAGTTCAAAAATAGCGATTTTGATGCAAAACTGCTATAAATGTGACGCTTTTCTGATGACTGATTTTTGCATCCTTTTTCTTTCATTGCTAAAAAAAATAAGCATTTCATCGAAAAAAAAGACATCAATGTGCATTACATCGAAATTTTCCAATACAACAGAACCATTTCACGTTCAAAATAGTACCGAAACTTATTTAACCTACGATTAATGAAGAGGCTATTATCACTTTTTGCAATAATTGCTATTTTTTTAGCAAGCAATTGCTCTAGAATTCCCGAAAATGACGACCCCGTTCTTGGAGTCTGGTTTAAGGCAGAAACTATTTTTACAAGCGAAACCAATAAAAGCACCACCCGACTAGAGTGGATTTTTAACGATGCTTATTTAGGAAGGTTTCATAGATACAGTGGCAATATTGTAGAAATGCGGACTGATTTTGCTTGGAGCCAAGAAGATGGCGTCTACACTATTTCATATCCTGGCACCAATATGCCAAATGAAATTGTACTAATGAAAGAAAATTCAGCCCAAACTGTTTTAGAGGACAACAAAGGAAATATTCTGGCAGTAAGAGAATAAAAAAGAATTCAAAATAAAAATGCCCAATCCCGACAACTGTTGGGATTGGGCATTTTTTATATCTAATGATCTAAGCTTTACCTAAACCCAAAGTTTATACCAAAAGAAAGGTTGTTGAATTGTCCTATGGAATAATCCGCATTTAATCTAAAGAACCCAAGCTTTAATTTTGCACCTACATTGGCCACAACCCCACTTACATCTTTATTGATAGAAAAAGGATCTGTATATGTTTGTTGGAAAGGTCCTGTTTGCACAATGTACGTTCCTAAAATATCTGTTTCAGATTTCCCTGTAAGATACCCTACACCCCCATAAAAATTAATAACAGGCAACTTAGTTGATACTACTGCTTGAAAAACCCAAGAACTCATCTTGGTGTCTATTTTTTGATCTTGGCCAGCAATAACTTCAGAATTTGTAAAATCATATGTGCCCGTTAAACTTGTATATCCAATAACACCAGATATTGCAATAGGCAATACTTTATCCGCTGGCAAATGCTTGGTGAATTCATGTTGAATTCCTATACCAAACAATCCCATGGAAACATCATCAGTACTTATTTTCGGTAAAAACCTAACTTTTACTTCTGTTCCTTTTATTAGACCGACACTTGCCTGTATAAAACCAGATGGCACAAAGTTGATGTTTTCTGATGCCAATCCTGTAGGAAGCTCTATTTCTTCTGAAACAATATTCCCTGGAGAGACCTCAGCTGCAATAACTACATTAATCCCCTCTATATCCCCCAAAGCAGTTGAAACAATTTTTGAGGTACTGCCATCCCCAAACGTTAAGTTTTCATAATCTGCGGTATTCAAAACAAAGGACATTTTATCATCCTTATTTTTAAACCCGGCCATATTCCCAATAATAGAGATTTCAAAACCTCCAAGTGGCTTGGCATCGGCGGTATTGTACCATCCTCCAGAAAGGCTATAGATCATTCCTTCTGAAACTGGTGACATGTATTCATTGGTGAAATGTTCCGCATCATTTAACCCCGCGGCCAATAATTCATTTATATTGGATTGGGCAAAAGTGGCAGAACCAAAAAGAACTAAAAAGAGAAAATATATTGTTTTCATGATTTATATTTTCCCTAAAACTAAAAAACCCGCACCAACGGTGCGAGTTTTTGTTGTGAAACACTAATTTCTTAGGTGTCAATGTTAGCATATTTGGCATTTTTCTCTATAAATTCTCTTCTTGGAGGCACTTCATCCCCCATTAACATAGAGAAAACTCTATCAGTTTCTGTAGCATTATTAATCACTATCCGTCTAAGTGTTCTAAATTCAGGATTCATGGTCGTATCCCATAATTGCACCGCATTCATTTCACCCAAACCTTTGTAACGTTGTATGCCTACACTTCCATTAAAGCTTTTTGCAATTTCATCACGCTCTTCATCGCTCCAAGCATAACGCTTCTTGGTTCCTTTCTTAACAAGATATAAAGGTGGAGTTGCAATATATACGTGACCTCCTTCAATAAGCTCTCTCATATATCGGAAAAAGAATGTTAAAATCAAGGTTTCAATATGACTACCATCCACATCGGCATCACACATGATTACCACTTTATGATATCTTAATTTTTCTATGTTCAGCGCTTTACTGTCTTCTTCTGTACCAATAGTTACACCTAGAGCCGTATAGATATTTTTGATTTCTTCATTGGCAAAAACCCTGTGTTGCATGGCTTTTTCTACATTCAATATTTTACCACGTAGCGGCAGAATTGCTTGAAAATTTCTATCACGACCTTGTTTAGCCGTACCTCCTGCTGAATCTCCCTCAACAAGGAACACCTCACATAAGGCAGGGTCTTGCTCAGAACAATCCGATAATTTCCCTGGCAGACCACCAATGCTCATTACCGTTTTACGCTGTACCATTTCGCGTGCTTTGGTTGCAGCATGCCTAGCTTGTGCAGCCAATATTACCTTCTGAACGATTACCTTGGCATCATCTGGATTTTCTTCCAAATAATTGGTCAACATTTCAGAAACAGACTGACTCACAGCTGCTGAAACCTCTCTGTTCCCTAATTTTGTTTTTGTTTGCCCTTCAAATTGTGGTTCTGCTACTTTAACAGAAATAATAGCAGTCAATCCTTCACGGAAATCATCTCCTTGAACATCAAATTTTAGCTTCTCTAACATTCCTGAAGCATCGGCATACTTTTTTAAAGTACCTGTCAAGCCTCGTCTAAACCCCGAAAGGTGTGTGCCGCCTTCATGGGTATTGATATTGTTTACATAAGAATGTAAATTCTCTGTATAAGAAGTATTATAGACCATAGCAACCTCTACAGGGACGCCATTTTTCTCCCCTTCCATATAAATTACATTCTTTATCAACTGCTCTCTATTACTATCTAAAAAGGTGATAAATTCTTTTAAGCCTTCTGTTGAATAGAAAACCTCTCCCACATAACCACTCTCGCTGTCCTTATCTTTTTGACGTTTGTCCATTATACTAATGGTAACCCCTTTATTTAGATAAGAAAGTTCACGCATTCTATTTGCCAAAGTTTCATAGCTATACTCTATGGTTTGAGTAAAGATGCTCGTGTCTGGCATAAAAGTAACCTCTGTACCATTCTCATCAGACTCCCCAACACTTTTTACCGGATATAGTGCTTTTCCTCTTTCATATTCCTGTTCCCAAATTTTACCTTCTCTAAATACCGTTGCCTTTAAATGGCTTGAAAGTGCATTCACCACCGATACACCCACACCATGCAGACCACCAGATACTTTATATGAATCTTTATCAAACTTGCCACCAGCACCAATCTTGGTCATTACCACTTCCAAGGCAGAAATTCCTTCCTTTTTATGAAGATCTACAGGAATACCCCTACCATTGTCCCTAGTAGTAACGGAATTGTCCTCATTGATAATAACACTTATGGTATCACAGTGTCCTCCCATGGCCTCATCAATGGAGTTATCCACTACTTCATAGACCAAGTGGTGCAATCCTCTTACACCCACATCACCAATATACATGGACGGACGCATTCTTACATGCTCCATTCCCTCAAGGGCCTGAATACTATCCGCTGAATAACTTTGTTTTTTTGCTTCTTCGCTCATAGAATTATTTGAGTTGTTTCAGTTAATTTTTTGCAATCTAGCAAATATACGGAATAGCCTATGGAATATAGGTTGTATCTGTTCTAAGAGAGGTAAGTTATCAACAAAAATTGTGGAAAAAAGCCTCAAACCAAACCTCTAAGGCTAGATTATTTTCTCCATATATTTTGAGTAAAAACAAACTATATTCCATCCATTAGAAAAGCATTTCATTGTAATCCCTAATGGTCTTAATGAAAAACCCCGCTAGATAGCGGGGTTTGACTGACTAATTAAAATAAAAACTGAAAAAACAGGATCTATTACCTTCTATAGCAAGCTATATATTCTTAATACGCATCTGCATGAACGTTTGCCACAGCACGCCCAGATGGATCGTTCATATTTTTGAATGCCTCATCCCACTCCAATGCAATTTTGGTGCTACAGGCCACAGACGGTTCTTGTGGCACACATAATGCCGCTGCATCAGATGGAAAATGTTGTTCAAATATAGAACGATAGTAAAGCTCTTCTTTACCTGTTGGTGTTTGCAATGGAAAACGGAATTTGGCATTGGCCAATTGCTCGTCAGATACTTCTTCATTCACCACTTCTTTCAAGGTATCTATCCAACTATACCCCACACCATCAGAAAACTGCTCTTTTTGTCTCCAGGCAACACTTTCTGGCAACATATCTTCAAATGCCTTACGGATGACCCATTTTTCCATTCGCTCCCCATTAATCATTTTATCTTTTGGATTAATGCGCATGGCCACATCTATAAATTCTTTGTCCAAAAATGGCACACGACCTTCTATTCCCCATGCAGCTAGTGATTTGTTGGCTCTTAGACAATCGTACATATGCAGTTTGCTTAATTTACGTACCGTTTCTTCATGGAACTCTTTGTCATTTGGCGCTTTGTGAAAATACAAATACCCTCCTAGCAACTCATCTGCCCCCTCACCGGACAAGACCATTTTTATACCCATGGATTTTATCACCCTTGCCATAAGATACATAGGTGTAGAAGCCCTAATAGTGGTAACATCATAGGTTTCCAAGTTATAGATCACATCCTTAATAGCGTCTAGCCCTTCTTGAATAGTGAATTCTATTTCATGGTGCACCGTATCTATATGTTCCGCTACCAAACGTGCCGCAGCTAAATCTGGCGACCCTTTCAATCCTACTGAAAAGGAATGTAATTGTGGCCACCAAGCATCTTTTGTATCACCGGATTCTATTCGTTTTTGAGAGTATTTTTTTGCTACAGCAGAAGTAATTGAAGAATCCAACCCTCCAGACAATAACACTCCATAAGGCACATCTGACATTAATTGCCTATGGATAGCAGCTTCCAAAGCATCCTTCAACTCATCTATACTGGTCTGGTTCTCCTTTACTGCATCATACTCCATCCAATCACGAGAATACCATTGTTTTAATTCTCCATCACTACTGTGCAAATAGTGACCAGGAGGAAACAGTTCTATTTTTGTACACACCCCTTCCAAAGCTTTTAACTCTGACGCTATATAGAATGTACCATTTTGATCCCACCCCATATACAAGGGAATAATCCCCATATGATCTCTGGCTATAAAATATTCGTCCTTTTCTGAATCATAGATGGCAAAACCAAAGATACCGTTCATTTCATCTAAAAAATCAACTCCTTTTTCTTGATATAACGCCAAAATGATTTCACAATCAGATTCTGTCTGAAAATTATATTTCCCTTCAAATTGCCTTCTAAGCTCTCTATGGTTATATATTTCACCATTGGCGGCTAAGACCAAGTTTCCTTTCTCATTAAAAAGAGGTTGCTTCCCAGATGCTGGATCAACAATTGCCAAACGCTCATGCGCCAAAATAGCTTTATCGTCTGAATAGATACCACTCCAATCTGGACCTCGATGACGGATTTTCTTGGACATTTCCAATAATTGAGGTCTTAACACCTCTGTGCTTTCTTTAACATCAAACGCACAAACAATTCCACACATATAAAATAATTTATAACAATTTTAAAGCAAAGATGCTATTAAACTTTCATTTTTCAAACATTAAAACAAATATTGATTACACAATAATACATTATATGTTATATATAAAACATAATGTAATCAAATCAATTTTATTTTAATAAGCGTATCAACATACTGTAAGCTTAACAAACTTTAACGACTTTTTATAAAAAATCCATTAGGATACTTTTTACATTTGAACAAAACAAAATCAATTATCATGAAAAAATTACTTACGCTTGCCATCATAGTTCTTACTATGACATTTTCAACAGAGGCTACCGCCCAAAAATTTAGTGGATTGGATAAAAGCATATGTGATATTGCTTACTACAAAACCGATAGAAATTCCCCTCCTATAATAAAAGTAGTATACTCTAGGCCTCTTAAAAAAGGAAGAGATCTTTTTGGAAGCTCTTCATTGGGCACATATGGCAAAGTATGGAGAACTGGAGCCAATGAATCAACTGAAATACAATTGTTCAGTGATATGAAATTTGGCAACAAAAGCATAAAAGCCGGTACATACTCTTTATTCACAATTCCTGGAGAAAAAGAATGGACCATTATTTTAAATAGTGATTTAAATGCCTGGGGGTCATATAGCTATAAAGAAGTCAATGATGTTGCCAGAATTTCTGTTCCCGCAACAACAGCAGACAAAGATATAGATGCTTTTTCTATTGCCTTTGATGACAAAGGAAGCATGCACATAGGATGGGGAACTACCAGAGTGGCTGTACCTTTTACTAAATAAAAATTAAGTATGTATAAAAAAGCCGAAACAATTAATTGTTTCGGCTTTTTTTGTTTTAGGTCTTGACTCCGATCGACCTGACATCGTAAACAAATAAACTACCTCGATACTCGGAATGGAATCTGCTTACTGGCAGGTAAAACTCATATGGGCTATCGCTCTGCAATTAAAGTTCTGTTCCCAAAATCAACAAACACTTTACTTTACTTTACTTTCTTACCATTAATAAAAACCTGTTTTGCAGTCACCTTGGGAATATTTTGTTCAGAAACTTCCATAATATTATCACTTAGTATTACAAAATCCGCCAATTTCCCTACCGCTATACTTCCTTTCTCCTGTTCTTCAAAATTGGAATAGGCTGCCCAAATAGTCATTCCTTTTAATGTTTCTTCTCTGGTCAGTGCATCTTTTATCTGGTAGCCTCCTTCTGGGTAGTTTTCCAAATCTTTTCGGGCCACTGCTGCATAGAAGGTAAGGAACGGACTTACTTTTTCCACTGGAAAGTCAGTTCCCAAAACAACCAACCCTGCTTTGTCCAATAACATTTTATACGCATAAGCACCTTCTTCCCGTGCTGCCCCCAATCGGTCACCTGCCCAATACATATCACTGGTGGCATGCGTTGGTTGTATGGATGGAATAATCCCGTCTTCAAAATAATCAAAATCCTGCATGGAAATTATCTGGGCATGTTCCACCTTCCATCGTCTATTTGGTTTTCCTTCCAGTGCCTTTTTATATGCCCTTAAAACCGATATATTGGAAGAATCCCCAATAGCGTGCGTATTCATTTGATAATCGGAAGCTGCAATCTTTACCGCTAGTTTCTCCAATTCCTCTGGCGTAGTGATCATAGCGCCATAATGCCCCGTTTGGTCAGCATACGGTTCACGTAAAGCTGCTCCTCTAGAGCCCAAGGCCCCATCCCCATATACTTTTATGGAACGAACATTTAATCTGTCCGTTTTTACAATTCCTTTTTTAAGAAAGTAATCCACATCTTCATGATTGTTGCTCACCATGGCATACACTCTCATGGATAAATCCCCTGCTTGTTGCAAGCTATCAATCAATTCTATTGTATTTCTACTGATGCCGGCATCGTTCACCGTTGTCAATCCATAACCAATGCACAGTTCCTCAGCATCTTTTAATGCCTGTATCTGTGTTGCCCTACTTGGAGAGGGAATAATAGCCCCAATAAATTGCATTGGGCCATCTACCAAAACGCCTGTCAATTCTCCTTTTTTTAAGATTACCTCACCACCAGACACTTTTGTCTTATTGGTTACCCTGGCCATATCCAATGCTTTCTGATTGACCAACAGCGCATGACCGTCCACTCTTCTTAATGCGACCGGTATATCTGGGAACAAGACATCTAACTTATCTTTAGTTGGAAATTCTTTTACTTCCCAATCATTCTGATCCCATCCCCTACCTTGGATAAAATTGGTTGGATTTTTTTCTTGAAAATCTTTTACCCGTTGCAATACCTCATCAAAACTTTTTGTGCCCATCAAATCCACAATTTGCTGACTAAGTCCCAGACCATAAAAATGACAATGAGCATCAATCAATCCTGGGACAATGGTCTGCCCTTGGGCATCCAATATATTCTCTGAAGTATAAGCTCCCAATATAACACTAGAACTTAGAACAGCCACAAATTTTCCATCCTTGACCGCAAATGATTTGGCTTTAGAAAAACCATCATCTACTGTGTAGATATTGGCATTGTGAACAATAAGGTCTACTTGCTGTTTCTCTCTGTTACAAGAAAAACTGACCAGCATTATAAAAACCAACATGCTATACGTTAT
>CAYNLI010000088.1:0-12274 GCA_964398035.1 uncultured Flavobacteriaceae bacterium
AAAGTGCCTTGACTCCTCAAGGCACTTTACAAACTAACCAACTAAACCAACCATTATGAAAATCCCTAGATAGGGCTACATAAAATCTTAAATATTTTAAGCAATATCAATAACCCTTTTTGGTTTTGGAAATGCTTCTTCTTTTTTAGGAAGTGTTAATCTTAAGATGCCATCTTTATACTCAGCATCAATTTTACTTAAATCAATCATTTCTGATAAAGTAAAAGACCTTTTAAAAGAACTAAATGAAAATTCCTTCCTAGTATAATTCTCCTCTGTCTCAATATCTTCTGACTTATTCTCTGCCGAAACCGTCAATACATCATTATCAATTTCAATTTTAAAATCATCCTTTTTCCTTCCGGGTATAATTAATTCCAAATCAAAATTTTTCTCATTCTCTTTAATATTTACCGCAGGCATTCCATTAGTATTATTAATTGTCCCTCCCAACCAATCTGGTGAGAAAAACTCATTCATAAAGGATGGATATATTGTATTATTTCTTTTAACTAAACTCATGACTATATATTTTAATTAGACTTCTGTTACGATTAAGAACAGTCAAATGGTGTACCAATTAAAAATAAATGACAAAATGTCTTGTTTAGCGAAGGATTTAATGACAAAATGTCATTTTATGGATTACTTAATTGTTATACGCGTTAAAAATATCAATCAAAACATGTGGAGGAACAACTTTATTGGGGTATTTGTGCATTACAATCAATACTTGGTCTATTGCCGAAGGAGGCAACCCCATTTTAAGGCCAATATTATGAAGTGTGTTGGTCTCAGCAATACTTTGAACGGCATCAACATTCATCAATAAAATCAACCTATGAAACTGAAGAATACGGTCTGCTTGGGATTTGAGCACTACTTTTTCAATTTTTCTTTCAAAAAGAGAATCAAATTCTTCTTTACCAACACCTAAATGAGAAGCAACACCAATAAGAAAATTGTATTCAGAATCTTGTATTACATTATCAGCTTTCGCAAATGCAATCATTTCTGAAAGAATACTAAGTTTTTCCCTATTTGTACTCATGGTTTTCTTGCTTATTAATTTAGCTTGTGAGGAACAGTATTATAACTCTAAAACCAATGCTTTAGTATCAAAACTAGATAAAGATATTGTTAATATTAGCCTTAACTTTGCGACAAAACATCTTTCATGACCAATAATGACATTTTAAAAAAACTTAGAGTAGCACTTATGTTACGGGATAATGAAATTGTTGATATCTTAAAATTGGTTGACTTTAAAATTTCTAAAAGCGAATTAGGTGCCTTATTTAGAAAAGAAGACCACCCCAAATACGTAGAGTGTGGTGATCAGATATTACGTAATTTTTTAAATGGATTGGTCATACATCTAAGAGGAACCAAGGAAAATCCAAAAATACCAAAAGAAGTTTTATATCAAAAAAAGGGCTCACAAGAAAAAAATAGAATTAATTATAAAGATAAAAAAGGGAAAACACCTGATTTAAGCTACGTAAAGTATAAAAACAAAAAATCCTAGTCCAAAAACTGGTGCTAGGATTTTTTAACCAATGTAAATTTTAAAACTGTCCTTTGATACGCACAGGAACGGTATATATTTTACCTTCTCTATAATTATCCAATTGTACTTTTTTATAATTTAATCTATTTTTTACAAACCCTTCCAAGTTGCTATATTTAGTGTCTACTGACATTACAACAATTTCCCCTTCATTATTGATTGTAAAACGAACCTGAGCAGTCAACTCTGAATTCTCTTTTAAATCAAATGTATTTTCTTTTAGCATTTTGGAAATCTGTACTGATAATGTTTCAGATGGTTCAACTCTTTTTAAATCGTTTGCAAAAATGCTTCCTGTAGATAGTAACATTGCAGCTACAAATACTAAACTAAATTTTCTCATGATGTTTTTGTTTTTTTGATTAATAAATTAATTGATGATACTTAATAGACGCCCCAAAAATGATTATGTTACATGAAAATATTTTTTTAACAAATTTTTAATCAATTAGACAACTTCTTTTGCACACAAAATTAGTTCAATCATTCCTTACAAATCATCATAAAACAAAGGATAACAATACTATAAAACAAGCAATAATTTATAAACATAAAAAAGGTCAGTATTAACAAAACACTGACCTTTTCTTTATTTTATACTGGTATTGTATTCTAGCTCAAAACTTCTTTTACCTTATCAGCAGCTTCCTGGAACTGTATAACTGACTCTACTGCCAATCCAGAATTATCAATAATCTCTTTGGCCAATTCCGCATTGGTTCCCTGTAAACGAACTATTATAGGCACCGTAATGGCATCTCCCATATTTTTATAGGCATCCACAATACCTTGGGCAACACGGTCACATCTAACAATTCCTCCAAATATATTCACAAGGATTGCCTTTACCGCTGGGTCTTTTAAAATAATTCTAAAAGCTTCTTCCACTCTTTTAGCATCCGCAGTACCACCAACATCTAAAAAGTTAGCTGGTTCTCCTCCTGCCATTTTAATTAAATCCATAGTAGCCATGGCCAAACCTGCTCCATTCACCATACAGCCAACATTACCATCTAAATCCACATAATTAAGGCCTACTGCTCTTGCTTCTACTTCAATAGGGTTTTCTTCACGTAAATCACGCATCTCTGCATATTCCTTTCTTCTATAAAGTGCATTATCATCTATGGATACTTTGGCATCTACGGCTATGATTTTATCATCAGATGTTTTTAACACTGGATTTATTTCAAACATACTGGAATCACTTCCTACATATGCTTTATACAAACACGTAACAAACTTGGTCATTTCCTTGAATGCCTTGCCAGATAACCCTAAATTAAAAGCAATTTTTCTTGCTTGGAATGGCAATAAGCCAGTTGATGGGTCTATTTCTTCAGTAAAAATAAGATGAGGTGTGTTTTCTGCAACATCCTCAATATCCATCCCTCCTTCAGTAGAATACATGACCATATTTCTACCTGTACCTCTATTTAACAAAACTGACATATAGAACTCTGACGTTTCACTATCACCAGGATAGTACACGTCTTCTGCCACTAAAACTTGGTGCACTTTTTTACCTTCAGCAGATGTTTGTGGTGTAATAAGATTCATTCCAATAATGCTACCTGCAATATCTTCAACTTCCTTTAGGTTCTTTGCCAACTTTACACCGCCACCTTTTCCACGTCCACCTGCATGAACCTGTGCCTTTATCACATGCCATCCTGTACCAGTTTCCTCTGTTAATTGTTTAGCAGCATCTACAGCTTCTTGTGCATTATGCGCAACAATTCCTTTTTGGATTTGCACCCCAAAACTTGCCAGTATTTCTTTTCCTTGATATTCGTGAAGGTTCATATATAAAAAGTGTCTTTAGATTCAGTAGCAAAAATAGCAAACCCATATCATTTACCCTAATGAAACAACTAGGTAATATCTTTTCAAAATTTTATAATTGTTTTATTTTTAACAATTTGTTTTATTTTTAATACGCGTGAAGTTTTTTTTGCCCATTTTACCTAAGTACCCTAGTTTTGTTTAAAATGATTGGACTATGAAAACTACCGATTTACTTAAAATCGCGAAAACTTACGGAGATCCCGTTTACGTATATGATTCAGAAAAAATTGTCAGCCAATTTAATAGACTGACCAATGCATTTAGTAGTGTAAAAAAGTTAAAGCTTAATTATGCCGCCAAAGCTTTGTCCAATATTACTATTCTAAGACTATTGAACAGTCTGGGAAGCGGATTGGATACTGTTTCTATTCAAGAGGTGAAATTAGGCTTATTGGCAGGGTTTAAACCCGAATCTATCATATTTACCCCTAATGGTGTTTCTTTAGAAGAAATTGAAGAAGCGTCTGCCCTTGGTGTGCAGATTAACATAGATAATTTGTCCATTTTAGAACAATTTGGAAGCAAGTACCCAAATATTCCCGTTTGCATACGTATTAACCCACATGTAATGGCTGGTGGAAATAGCAAAATTTCTGTAGGTCATATAGACTCAAAATTTGGGGTCAGTATTCATCAGATTCCACATTTATTGCGCATTGTGGAATTAACGCAAATGAATATTAACGGTATACATATGCATACCGGTAGTGATATTTTGGATATTGATGTTTTTCTTTATGCATCAGAAATTCTATTTGAAACTGCTAAAAATTTCAAAAAACTAGAGTTTATAGATTTTGGCAGTGGTTTTAAAGTGCCTTACAAAAAAGGAGATATTGAAACCAATATAGAGGAATTGGGCAAGAAATTAGGAAACAGATTTAATGAATTTTGTAAAGAATACGGCAAGGAACTTACATTGGCATTTGAGCCAGGTAAATTTTTGGTAAGTGAAGCTGGTTTTTTCTTAGCGAAAGTAAATGTGGTAAAACAAACTACATCTACTGTTTTTGCGAGTATTGATTCTGGTTTTAACCATTTGATACGACCTATGTTTTACGGTGCATCCCACCAAATTAGCAATATAAGCAATACTGACGGAAGAGAACGTTACTATTCTGTTGTTGGTTATATCTGCGAGACAGATACCTTTGCAAGCAATAAAAGAATAAACGAAATCTCTGAAGGCGATATTCTTTGTTTTAAAAATGCTGGCGCTTATTGTTATACAATGGCAAGCAATTACAACTCAAGATTTAGGCCACCAGAAGTTTTGTGGCACAATGGCAAAGCTATTTTAATCCGTGAACGGGAAACTTTTGATGACCTTATTAAAAACCAAGTGGATGTAGAAGGTCTTTTTGCCACAAAAAAGGAGAAGGCTATAGCCAAATAAATATAAAGCATTATGCTTACAGTATTGGGAACTTTGGAAAGCATCATTTTTATGATGCTTTCTTTGCTTCATTTTCATTGGGTTTTTGGTGGTAAATGGGGGCTGAACACTACACTGCCAACAACTGAAAGTGGCGAGAAAATAATGAACCCTAAAAAAGCAGGAACAGCATTGGTCGGTATAGTTCTTTTCTCTTTTGCTATCTATATTTTTATAAAAACCAACACGTCTTTTCCAATAGTTGCATTATTGAACAACTATGGCGGGTGGGCAATCACTGCCATTTTCTTTCTACGTGCCATTGGTGATTTTAAATATGTCGGCTTTTTTAAGAAAATCAAGAATACTCCCTTTGGAAGAATGGATACCAAATACTTTTCCCCTTTATGTCTTTTTATAGCTTTAATTGGCTTGCTTATAGAACTAAATATCTAATCCAATTAAAAATATTCTTCCTTTTTTTTCGTTAATTTTGATATAACTATTGGACTAAAGTCCTGAAAGGAAATACCATGAAAAATATTGCTCCGTCATATCGCACCTACATCCTAACCCTTTTTGTTGGACTATTGACATTAAGTCTAAACGCTCAAAAAGTTGAATGGCTTAGTTGGGATGAGGCCACTACATTGGCACAGACCGATAAAAATCCGAAGAAAATTTTTATTGATGTCTATACGGATTGGTGTGGATGGTGTAAAAAAATGGATAAGGACACCTTTCAAAATGCTCAAGTAGCCGAATACATGTCCAAAAACTTTTATATGGTTAAAATGGACGGTGAGGGCAAAGAACCTATAGAGCACAAAGGAAAAACTTACAATTTTGTACCTTCAGGAAGAAAAGGCTACCATGAATTTGCGGCAGCTTTAATGCAAGGCAGAATGAGTTACCCCACAGTTATCTTCTTAGATGAAAAATTAGAAATGCTTTCTCCTGTTCCTGGTTACCAAAAACCGAAGCCTTTCCTTAAAATTGCCAAATATTTTGGTGATGACATCTATAAAGAAAAGGACTGGAAGTCTTATGATGCAAAGGGAAAATAAAATTTTTACCTACTATAATTTGGAGATTCTTTGGTGATGTGCACATCATGTGGATGGCTTTCATTGATACCACTCGCAGTAATTTTAACAAACCTGCCTGTTTCCTTGAGTGTAGCAACATCTTTAGCTCCACAATAGCCCATTCCTGCTCGTAAACCACCTACAAACTGGTGAATACTCTCATTTAGGTCCCCTTTGTACGGTACACGACCTACAATGCCTTCTGGAACCAACTTTTTAATGTCATCTTCCACATCTTGGAAATAACGGTCTTTACTACCCTCCCTCATAGCCTCAACGGAACCCATTCCCCTATAAGACTTAAATTTTCTACCTTCAAAAATAATGGTCTCTCCTGGAGATTCTTTAGTTCCTGCCAAAAGTGACCCCAACATTACTGTATCTGCCCCAGCGGCAATGGCCTTTGGAATATCTCCTGTATACCGAATACCACCATCTGCAATTACTGGAACTCCACTCCCCTTTATAGCAGCTGCTACTTCTAATACTGCCGAGAATTGTGGAAAACCAACACCGGCAACAACCCGTGTTGTACAAATGGACCCAGGCCCAATCCCTACTTTAACGGCATCTGCACCAGCTTCAACCAAATATTTTGCTGCTTCTCCTGTCGCTATATTACCAACTATAACTTCTAAATCTGGAAATTCCTTTTTCACCTCTTTTAACACAGCAACAACACCTTTTGTATGCCCGTGTGCCGTGTCAATAACAACGGCATCCACACCTGCATTTACCAGAGCTGTAGCTCTGTCCACAGCATCAGCAGTTACACCTAGTGCAGCTGCAACTCGCAATCTACCATATTGGTCTTTATTGGCATTAGGTTTTTGTGTTAGCTTTGTAATATCTCTAAAAGTTATAAGGCCTACTAGCTTGTAATTCTTATCTACTACAGGTAATTTTTCAATTTTATACTCTTGAAGAATCCCTTCAGCTTCGGTCAGTGAAGTTCCTTCTCCTACAGTAACTAAATTTTCCGAAGTCATAACCTCTACTATAGGTCTATCTCCGTCTTTTTCAAAACGTAAATCCCTATTGGTCACTATCCCAATCAACTTGCTTTCATCATCTACAATAGGAATACCGCCAATACCATGCTCTCTCATATTGGCTTTGGCATCACGGACACAGGAATTTAGAGGCAAGGTCACAGGATCCAAGATCATACCGCTCTCGGCACGCTTTACCTTACGCACCTTTATGGCTTGTTGCTCAATACTCATATTTTTGTGCAACACACCAATACCACCTTCTTGGGCCATGGCTATTGCCATTCTGGATTCTGTAACGGTATCCATAGCAGCCGAAATAATGGGTACATTGATGGTAATGTTTCTTGTAAATTTTGTTTGAATACTGACTTCTCTTGGGAGAATTTCTGAATAGGCAGGTACTAAGAGTACATCATCGTAAGTAAGTCCTTCGCCAATAATTTTTGTAAGGTGAGCTTCCATAGCAATTAAAGATTAATTGCGTGCAAATGTAGTACTTTTTAAGGACAGTTTTTAAATTTGATTTAAAACTTGAGCATTGGCTTTTTAAGTGCTAATTGATACAACACTATAATTGCAGATACTGTAAAGGTAGCAGTCATTAAAATTCCAGAAAAAATAACGACATATTTCATCCACAGCACACCGGACCACATTACATAAATACCCCCAAATGTGAGAATTACAGATATAAAAGGTTCAACAGTAAGAAACAGTTTTAGCTTTTTTGGAAGCTTGGTGAGCCACACCAATCCGCCCAAAAGAAAAAAGATAAAGGACATGGACAAAATATGGGTATGCACAATGGTCAGCATTTCTCTGTTCCCCTTTTTAAATTTCATGACTTCAGCCTCTTCATTTTCCTCATTTCCCAAATAGTTTTCTTCTATACCGGCCGGTGAATTACCACTGGTTTCATTTATAAACAAAAGCCCCATAAAAAATCCAATGGATAAAATAACAACGAACGCACCAATGAATATTTTAATTTCTTTTGGAAAGGTTGATAACAGGCCGTTATAATTCATTATAAAATTTTATTTTCTTGAAGTATTCCTATGGTCTGCAATAAATTATCCATAGATCTGGTCATGGACTGTACTGAAATGGTAGCTCCAGAAATAGCATCTATATTGGTCTTATAGTTTACCCTATCTTTCCCTGTCTTTCCCAAAAACTGGCGCAACCATCTTTTACTCCCAATTTCCCCGCCATATTCTTCACGATACACCAATACCTTGGAATGAATTACTTTAAGTTTCGTATCAAAAACAACCAAATAATCAAAGTTTGCTGTTTTACTAGGAGCTTTGCCTACAAAAGCATAACCTAATTGCTTTTCCCCATAAAAAATTGAAAACAAATTAGTATCAGAAATTTTAGCAGGTAATTTGGTATTGAGCTGACTGGAAACTTCAATAAATTTCATTGTAAAATAATCGACCTCAAAAACCTTTTTAACTTCCTTTTCCACCCTTTTTTGAATGGTCTTGGGTATACCAAAACCTAAAAGGATAAAAACTATTACTGATAAAACACCAATAAAAGATTTTCTATAAGACATTGTACAATCGTATTATTCTGAATTTAAATTGAATCTGGTATTAATATACGGTTAAAACCAGATACCAATTCCTAAATTCAATCTGTTTTTTACATTTCCATCTTCTAAAGCATTGCTTCTAAACTGGTAATCCCCTTTTATGGCAACACCAGGCGCTATATGATATGTAAGTCCCGTAGTGACATCCGTTTTATCATATGCAGGGTTTTGAGCCAATGTGCCTGCAGTACTTGCATGGGTGTCATACATTTCATACCTGACAAAAGCAACCAATCTCTGTCTGTTGCCAATAGGCAATAAATTATAGCCACCTTCTACATACCAACCTTGCAAAGCACTTCCCAAATCTCTACCTGTCAATGAATTGTAAGCATCAGTATCCGATAAGGAAGCATGGATAAATTGTCCTCTAGCTGTAAATTTTTGATAGCTATATCTAGCATCAAAACCAATCATGGAAATACCAATATTGGCACCATCAATAGTTTCTATATCATCCGCTGCCTGGGTTTTCCCAAAGTAACCTGCCAAACCAAGCCTAAGCCTAGGGATTCCGTAATAATCCAATTTTGCTGAAAAAGTAGGGCTGTCAACTGTAGATTTTATTCCTTTTTGTCTTCCGCTTCTTAATCCTTTAGACCCTTCTAAAACTCCAGACACTCCACCTTCACCATCAGCTATGGTAGATTTAAACCCGTTAAAAACATATGCTTGGTAACCTAATGATATATCATTGAACCTACCGCTTACCCCAAAACCCAATTCTCTCCAAGTAGTGGGCACAATTACATTATCAACCGCTGGGCGCTCCACACCATTAAAAGTAGTTGGCTCATGGTATTCATTGATCAGGCCCATGGGCACCAACATCAACCCGCCCCTTAGGTTTACATTATCTGCTACATTATAATTAACAAAGGCCTGTTCCACAAAAATTTCTTCTACATGTTCCACTTCTATTTCTGAAACAAACTGTGTTCTATCATCAAATTTATATCCTAAGAACACCACTAATCTATGTACATCCAACACTCCGTTGGCTTCTTCTATTTGGTTGTATACAATTTCCCCATAAGCTCCAACAGTTAACCCAGAAGCACTCTTATTTGATAGAATACGCTGACTGGTATTCACTTGAAAGGGTGTATTAATACTTGTACTATCTGTTACGCTCTGCGCACTTAGCACACATGAAAAAAGTAAACCAAAAAAGAAATAAGTATGTTTCATTATGTATTGATGATTTTATTTAGATTAAATTAAAATAGAGTGCAAATATATTCCCCAATTAGGAGACTACAAACTTTATTTAGATTTAATTTAAATAAAGACTATGCTCAAGAGAATTAGTGATAGGAAGAAAACAATTCAGTAGCCTTATTATGAGCAGCCTCATAAGCCATCCAATTAACGCCTGTATCTACCTTTACCGATGTAAAATAGGAAAGCATTTTCTCAGTGGGCATATTACCCGTAAGCTCATCTTTTGCCATGGGGCAGCCACCAAATCCCTGTACTGCACCATCAAACCTACGGCAACCAGCTTTATAAGCTGCATCCACTTTTTCATGCCATTTACTGGGTGTTGTGTGTAAGTGTGCACCAAATTCAACATCAGGGTAATTGGGAATAAGGTTGGAAAATAAATAGTTGATTGTTTCTGGGGTAGAAGTGCCCACAGTATCCGATAGTGATAAAATTTTGGCACCCATAACAGCTAACTTCTCCGTCCACTCCCCTACTATATCCACATTCCAAGGGTCACCATAAGGATTACCAAATCCCATAGAAATATAAGTGACCACCTTTTTGTTATGAGCATCGGCAATGTTCAATATCTCTTGTAATATTTCTACGGATTGCGCAATGGTCTTATGGGTATTCCGCATCTGAAAGTTTTCAGAAATTGAAAACGGATAACCCAAAAAGTCAATTTCTTTATGCTTGCACGCATCTTGCGCCCCTCTTACATTGGCTACAATTGCCAGTAATTTACTTTTGGTGGTGGACAGATCCAGTTGAGACAGCACCTCAGCGGTGTCAATCATTTGCGGAATGGCCCTGGGAGACACAAAACTGCCAAAATCTATAGTATCAAAACCACAGCCCAATAATGACTGAATGTACTTTACCTTTTTATCCGTGGGAATAAAAGCCTTAATGCCCTGCATGGCATCTCGTGGACATTCTATGATTTTTACCTTTTCCAAAGTTGGTTTAATTGACAAGATGTCTCAAAATTACCATTATTTATTCTGATAAAAGAATATAGAAAGCAATGCCCACAAATACCAAAATCTGAAGCCACTTTAAAAACACTCCCGCTTTGGAGTGGTTGGTGAAATAGGTGGAAATTGACCCTGCCAACAACGCAATTAGGCTAAAGACCATAAAAGACACCAGCATAAAGAGTCCGCCCAAAATATAAAACTGCCAAACGGTACTCAACTGGTCACTGAACAAGAATCCTGGGAAAAAGGCCAAAAAGAAAATAGTGACTTTAGGGTTCAGTACATTCATGATAAATCCCTGTTTAAACAATGCTACCAAACTTTTTTTAGGCACATCACTAGAAGAGCTTAATGAAACCTCACTTTTATATGCCTTATACGCCAAGTATAAAAGATAGAGCGCTCCAAATAGTTTTATGATAAAAAACAACTTGTCATTCTCCTTAATAAGGGCAGAAACCCCAAAAGCCAACAAAGTGGTATGGACCAAACAACCAGATATAAGGCCGACCAAAGTTGCCATACCGTATTTTTTTCCATTGACAATACTCTGCATCATCACATAGATATTATCTGGACCTGGAGAAATGGCCAAAGCGGCAGTTGCCAAACAAAAAGTATATAGGATTTCGTAATTCATTTAGTATAAAGCAAATAGGCATTGGTCACTAGAGACCTGTTTAATTCTGCAATCCAAAATACAATTTCTTCTAGAATATGCATGTGTATAAAACATTAATGCATCATATATCTTATATTAGTGATGTAAAGAGCAGTAATGCTCTACTATTTTAGAATAAAGAACATAATGATCTTTATTCCTACGTTGCCATTCATTGTGAAGAAACTTTTCGCTCGGAGTCAACCGACGGAAAAATGGAGTTTATGAGAATCGGAAAAAAGAATCGAAAAAGGACTTTTTAGGCGGTTTGCGGAGGGAATTTTGGAAAAGCAGAACACATAACTTCCAACTCGGACGGAAAAAATAAAATGGCACATAAAAGGAGAAGGTACAATTGTGCGGAAAACTATGTTTGGAAATAATATCGAAAAGAAATCACACGAAAATTCTGTCGGAATTGACAAAGTTTGCTATGACATAATCAGGCTAACCTACCTCGAAAGAAAATAAGGAAAACGATTCGCAAAAATATTCGCGGATATTTTAGAACTGTTTTCTTGCCCTTTTGTTCCTACTACTTCGAAAGTTCCTACCTCTATTGTTAAAATAAGCTATAACAGCCAAAAGTACACAAAGTGAAGCTATAGCAATAATTGAAACATTCATCTCAAGAATAAATTCTAGTAAATCCATATGACAATATACAAAAAAAAAAATTAGAATTTTCGTCAAATTAAAGTGTAGGTTACTGAATTTCAATAAAACAAAAATTTTTACTCCATAGGAATTGAAAACTTTATGGAATAATGAACCAACCGAACTCAATCGAAATTTGTAAAAGAATAAAATAATCTAAATTGAGCAAAAAAACAACGAAATGGCAACAATGGCTAGGGCAAAAGCATCTTAAAAAATTAGGGATTTAGAATAATAAAGTCTATTTGTTTGCGATAAACAGTCTTGTTTTTAGTAGGTTTTGTT
>CAYNLI010000089.1:0-11918 GCA_964398035.1 uncultured Flavobacteriaceae bacterium
AAAAACCCGAGTTTCGATGTGAATCGAAATACTCGGGTTTTTTATTGATAAGATAACCGTTAAGAATAACCAACCAAACCTTAACTGTTATTAAGCCTTATCAATCTTACTTTTTTAAAGAATACCGCCACCACCTTGCTTGGTGTTGCTGTCCCTTCTTTTTCTCTTTGACGCCTTGTTTTTTCCACTGCCAAATCGGTATGATGTTCCTAGATAGACATTTCTGCTTTCCCAATTAAACTGCCCTTGTTGGGCGTAAGGTCTTTCTGCGTCAAAGGCAAAATGCATGGTGTTGAACACATCGTTAAAGTTTAGGCTAATGGTTCCTTTTCCTTCTGCAAAAGTATATCTGGCACCCATGTTTATAAAGTACATTGGCTCTACCTCAAACTGAAGATTTTGATTTCTTCCCCTATAAAAGCCAAACAGTTGTAGATTCAATCTTTTGCTCACCTTAAAACTATTGTTCATTCTTAGGTTCCATGATACATTGTCCACTTCAGTATCTTCAATTATAATATCATCTTCTGTTGCGGTAGCATTATCTACTAGTAAACTTTCTGTAATACCACGCTGGGTCTGTGAATACATATCAAAGCTTCCATTGATGCTCCACCATTTTAAAGGCTTATAGTTGCTGGATATTTCCAGACCGTAGGCTGAGGTGTCATCAAAATTGTCGAACGTTAATATGGTTTTGTTAAAATCCAATCGGTCTATATAAATGGCTCTGTTGATTTCATCAGAAATACTTCTGTAAAAAATACCCCCTGTAACACTTCCTTTTTCTAATCGCCTTGTATAGTTCACTTCATAAGAATCTGTGAATTGTGGCACCAAAGTTTGGTTTCCAAAAGAAGAGATCAAAGGTGTGGACCACTGTCTTATTGGGTTTACTTGTTGCAATCCTGGTCTATCCACCCTTCTGCTATAACTAAATTGAAATTGATTTTTATCACTTGCTGAATAGGTTACAAAAGCTGACGGATATACTTGTGTGTATTTATCCGTAAATGACCTTACTTGGTTTGTGTCTGCCTTTACTTCAACATTTTCCACTCTTATACCTGCTTGGTACGATAATTTCCCTCTTGTTTGTCCAAAAGTGGCATAGGCGGAATAGATATCCATGGCGTAAACAAAATCAGTATCTGGTGTTGGGCCTAAAATTCCGTTTGCATTAAAAGACAATCCAGTTGATGTATAATCCACATTGGTTTCAAAAACACGGGCTTCTATGCCCAGTTCTAATTTTGAAATGGAATCTATTGGGTTTACATAATCTAAATTAGCAATGGTCTGCGTTCTTTTTGTATCCACAAAATCTTGATAATCTGGAAAACGTGCAGCTCCCGTAGAACTAAAACGTGCATCCTCATTGCTGTTAAATTGATTGTAATCTACTTCTACTTCAATATTATGTCCCTCTTTTTTAAAATCTAATTTATAATCAAAGTTGTACTGCTCACTTAAATTATCATTTACATTGTTAAAGAGTTGTCTGGTATTTCTGCTGGGGTCATTGTAATAAAGAATATCTGTATCGCCATTTCCTTTGCCATCAAAAATATTCTGATTTGTAAAAAAGGAAATGGTGTTCTTTTCATTTAAGAAAAAATCCATCCCCACTTTATATAAGTGGGACTTGTTATTGTTGAGAAAATGAAACAACTGTTCAGAATTTTCATCCAACCTTTTAATGAACCCGTAGTTTACAAATTTCCCAATATTGTTGCCATAGTTCCCATAAAGGTTAAACTTTCCGTTCCTGTAGTTTAAATCAATGGAACTGTTGAATTTTGCTTTATTCCCTTTGGTGAGCCCCATATTAATGTTTCCATTAAAACCAATATTGGCATTTTTATGAAGAATTATATTGATAATTCCGCTCATTCCCTCTGGATTGTATTTAGCTGAAGGATTGGTAATCAATTCTATGGATTTTATGGATGTAGAGGGAATTTGCTTTAACAATTGCGCTACGGGAACATTGGACAATTTACCATCTATCATGACCCTAACGTTAGAATTTCCACGTAGGGTCAAGTCTCCAGTCTGTGAATCTACATTTACAGACGGTATGTTGTTCATGATGTCTGCCGCAGTAGCACCCACCGTAGTAAGATCCTTGCCAACGTTAATTACCTTACGGTCTATTTTCTGTTCAATAGTGGTGCGTTCTGCAACAACTTCCACGCCAGAAAGTTCTTGTGCTTCTTCTTCCAATACAATGACCCCTAAATCTAACTTTCTTTTGCTTTTAGAAATGGTAATAGGTTGTGAACTTGTTTTGTAACCAAGAAATTGTACTTCTAATATAAAATTGCCTTCAGGAAGGTCTTTAATCTCAAAAGTACCTTCGTCGGTTGTGATTGCACCAGTGATTATATCAGAGCCATCTTCAGATTTAATGACTATGGCAGCATAAGCTACGGGTTGTTGTAAAAGATTGTCTATTACCTTGCCCGTAACAGTTCCTATTTTTAGGTCAGACGGGTCTGGTAAAGTGTTTGCTGAGATTGCGCCATAACAAAATAGCGCAAAAAGTAGAATTACTTTTTTCATTTATTGTTCGTTTTTGATTGATATTACTTACAAGACGAAAAAAGATAGGATCTGTTACGGATTTTTAAGTTTTTAACTTAAATTAACATAACCAATATTTATTTTATGAAAGGAATCAATGTATTTGGTAACTAATAGAAAAACAAAACCCGAAGCAAAGCTCCGGGTTTCTCTCATTGACATGCTATACTAAACACTAACCATTAACTATAAAAAAAATATAACATTACCAATGATTAAACTTTATGTTATTATTATAAGACGAATTTTTTTAATTTTAGTTACACTACTTAACAGAGTTTAACATATGAAAAAAACACTTGTATTTGGAGCTTCGTTAAATCCATACCGTTATAGCAATCTTGCTATAAAACGACTTACGGACAATAAAATTGAAACCGAAGCTTTTGGTGTGAAAGAAGGGGAAACTTTCGGAGTACAAGTTAAGACTAAATTGGAACATTTTCAAAACATACACACTATAACTTTGTATATGAATCCAAAAAGACAAATAGAATATTACGATAGCATAATTGGACTATAACCAAAAAGGATAATTTTTAACCCAGGCACAGAAAATTCTGAATTTTATAAACTACTAAGAAAGAATCATATAGAAGTAGAAGTAGTTTGCACCTTGGTTTTATTGGCCACAGGGCAATATTAAAGGTTTCTTAAGTTTATTGTATGTTTTATTCCCAACATAAAAATATAATTTTGTTCATTTGTGCTCGGAGAGTTTAAAAACTTGACTTGCGTTACCAGTAAATGAAATTGAAATCAGAAAGAAGAGTTGTTCTTTTTAGTGGTCGTCATAAACAAAATTATGCCTTCTTTATTTTTTTCTGATGAACCACAGTCCAATAAAGGTAAACAAACCATTTATGGGTAATAATTCATAACCAATAATGTAACCGTTGAGCATTTCTGGTGGTATTTTACTTATACCAAAAATGATAAGGACAGAAGCAAAAGCAACTAGCCAAACATATTTGTCCTTTATGGCGTGTTTTGTAAAAATCCCAAAGGTGAAAAGGCCAAGAAGTGGCCCGTAGGTAAAGGTGGCTACAGTGAGCAGTCCATCAATTACATTTCTGTCCAAAACATGTTTAAAAATAATAATGACCACTATCAAGAGCAGGCTCATGCCAATATGGGTTTTTTTCCTGATTTTCTTTCTTTGGTTTTCTTCTCTTTTTTCAATTTCAATAAAATCCACACAAAAAGAGGTGGTCAATGCAGTTAGAGCACTATCTGCACTACTATAGGCCGCAGCAATAAGTCCCAACATAAAGGTTACGGCAATGGTGATGCCCAAACTACTGTTCAGCGCTATTTCTGGGAATAGTAAATCAGATTTAGGAGTGCCATCCATTAAAGGGGTTGCAATCTGGAATTTTTCTGCATAGATAAAAAGCAAAGCACCTAGGAGTAAAAAAATATAATTGACCACCACCAGAACCAAACCAAAAGAAACTACATTTTTTTGGGCATCTTTTAGGCTTTTGCAGGTAAGATTTTTTTGCATCATGTCTTGATCCAGACCCGTCATGCAAATCGCAATAAAAAAGCCGCCGATGAATGATTTTAGTAAATGACTCTTGGCGAAGAAATCATTGGTGAACAAAACTTTATTGTATTGCTTTAGCTCCTCCGAAGCCAAAAAGTCAGTAAAACTCCAATCCAGTTTTTGATTGATAAAGTAAATGGACAATCCAACGGCCATTAACATAAAGAAAGTCTGTAGGGTATCTGTCCATACAATGGTCTTGATGCCACCTCTAAAAGTATAGATCCAAATCAGTAAAATGGAAAGTGCCACAGTAACTTCAAAAGGAACGTTCCAAGCATCAAAAACAAACTGTTGTAAGACAATAGCAATAAGGAAAAGCCTAAAAGAGGCTCCCAATACCCTAGATATAAAGAAAAAGAAAGCACCGGTCTTATAACTCACTCTACCAAAACGTTGTTCTAGATATTCATAAATGGAAGTAACATTCAATTTGTAATAAATGGGCAACAATACAAAGGCGATTACAAAATAGCCAAACAAATAGCCAAATACTACTTGCATATAGCTAAACTGAGAACTTTCTACCCATCCAGGAACCGATATAAAGGTAACTCCAGATAGGGAAGCGCCAATCATTCCAAAAGCCACTAAATACCATGGTGATTGCTTACCCGCCTTGAAGAAATCCGCATTGGAATCATTCTTGCCGGTAAAATAGGAAATCAATAAAAGTAAAAGAAAATAGCCACCTATCAATAATAGAATGTGTGATGCGGTCATAAAAATAAATTTCAGATGCAAAGTACAAAAACTTAAAACATAAATCTAAAATCGTAATTTTGCACTTATGGAATTTTCATCCAAATTATTGGAAAATGCCGTTTATGAAATGTCCCAATTGCCAGGTATTGGCAAACGGACCGCTTTGCGTTTGGTATTGCATTTATTAAAACAGCCAAAGGAACAGAGTACAAGATTGTCCAATGCCATACAGGTTTTACGTAACGATATTAAATTTTGTACAAGCTGCCATAATATATCTGATGTGGTCTTGTGCGAAATTTGTTCCAATCATAAGAGAGACAATGCTCTAGTGTGTGTGGTAGAGGATATTAGGGATGTTATGGCCATTGAAAATACAGGGCAATACAAAGGATTGTACCATGTTCTTGGAGGGAAAATTTCCCCAATGGAAGGGATAGGGCCACATGACCTTACCATTGTTTCATTGGTGGGAAAAGCGAAAAAAGGAGAAATAAAAGAACTGATTTTTGCGTTAAGTTCTACTATGGAAGGAGATACCACAAATTTCTATATATATAAGCAATTGGAAGAATTGGATATTAGAACATCTACCATTGCAAGGGGAATAGCTGTGGGTGATGAGTTGGAATATGCAGATGAGATTACTTTAGGAAGAAGTATTATAAATAGAATTCCGTTTGAGAATTCAATTAAAACATTATAACTAAATAGTACATTAAACAACAATATGTCAAAGTTTGAATTAAAATTGCCACAAATGGGTGAGAGTGTTGCAGAAGCAACTCTAATATCATGGCTTAAAGATGTTGGAGATACCATTGAACTGGATGAAGCTGTTTTTGAAATTGCCACTGATAAAGTGGATTCTGATGTTCCCAGTGAGGTTGAAGGTGTTCTGTTAGAAAAATTGTTTAATGAAGACGATGTCATTAAGGTTGGACAAACGGTTGCTGTAATTGAAGTAAATGGCGAAGAAAAAGTAAGCTGGGTAAAAGATGAGGTTGTGGAAGATATTCCAGAAACAACAGTTTCTGAGCTTGAAGAAATCGTGGTGCAAGCAAAAGAAACGGTAGCGTCTCCTGTACAAGATTACAGTAGTACAGATAGGTTTTATTCACCTTTGGTAAAAAATATTGCCAAGCAAGAAGGGATTTCAATTGTAGAATTGGATACCATAAAAGGAACAGGGAAGGAAGATAGGGTAACTAAGAATGATATTTTAGAATATATAGAAAGTAGAGCTTCCAAAAAGGTTGTGCCAGAGGTTGCTAATGAGTTGCCAAAGACTCCAAAACCAATTGCTGAAACTGTAGTTAAGTCTGCTTATGTACCACCTGTTTACGCAAGTAAAGAAGATGAGGTGATACCAATGACCCGTATGGGCAAATTAATTGCCCAGCACATGACAGATAGCATATCTACTTCTGCCCATGTACAAAGTTTTATAGAGGTAGACGTAACCAAGATTGTCAACTGGCGCAACAAAATAAAAAGTTCTTTTGAAGCTCGGGAAGGGGAGAAGCTCACTTTTACGCCTATTTTCATGGAAGCCATTGCAAAGGCATTAAAAATGTTTCCTATGTTAAATGTTTCTGTTGATAGGAACAATGTTATAAAGAAAAAGAACATCAATATAGGAATGGCTGCAGCCTTACCAGATGGTAATTTAATAGTCCCAGTTATTAAGAATGCTGACCAACTCAATTTAGTAGGTATGGCCAAAGCAGTAAATGATTTGGCATATAGGGCAAAAAATAATGAGCTTAAGCCAGATGAAGTAAAAGGCGGTACCTATACCGTAACCAATGTTGGTTCTTTTGGCAGTGTTTTTGGTACGCCAATTATAAATCAGCCACAGGTTGGGATATTAGCATTAGGAGCCATAAGAAAAACACCTTCGGTCATAGAAACCAGTGAGGGAGATTTTATAGGAATCAGGAGCAAAATGTTCCTTTCTCATAGCTATGACCATAGAGTAGTGAATGGCGCTATGGGCGGAATGTTCATAAAGGCAATTGCGGATTATTTAGAAGCTTGGGATGAGAACCGAGAAGTATAGGCAAGCTTTATAATATATAGTATAATGACCCAATATAAACTTTAGTAGAACTTTAAGCATGGAATTAAAACTCACACGGCCCATTTGTTTTTTTGATTTGGAAACAACGGGAATCAATGTGGCCAAAGATCGAATAGTAGAAATTTCCATTTTAAAAATATTCCCCAACGGGAATAAGGAAAGTAAAACATGGTTGGTGAACCCAGAAATGAACATTCCTGATGAAGTGATTGCCATACATGGCATTTCTAATGAGAGGGTAGTCAATGAGCCAACATTCAAACAACTTTCCAAAGAAGTCTATGCGATGATAAAAGGCAGTGATTTGGGAGGATATAATTCTGACCGATTTGATATTCCGTTATTGGCAGAAGAAATGCTTCGTGCCGATGTGGATTTTGATATGAAAAGCGCAGTTTCAGTGGATGTGCAGACTATTTTTCATAAAATGGAGAAACGCACTTTGGAAGCAGCCTATAAGTTTTATTGTGATAAGGATTTGACAGATGCCCATAGTGCAGCGGCAGATACCAATGCAACCTATGAAGTATTGCTTTCCCAATTGGATAAATATCCAGAGTTAGAGAATGATATTAAGAAATTATCAGAATTTACCACAAGAAGACGTTTTGTAGATTTTGCAGGATTCATTGCCATGGATAAAGATGATAATGAAGTCTTTGCTTTTGGGAAACATAAAGGAAAAAAAGTGCTGGATGTTTTGGAGAAAGAACCTGGATATTATGGGTGGATTATAAATGCCGATTTTCCATTATATACAAAGAAGGTGTTGACGCAGATAAAACTGAGCAAATTCAATAATAAACTAGGTTAATTTAGGTGTAATGAAGATTATATGTATCGGAAGAAATTATGTGGATCATATCAATGAGCTGTCCAATGAAAGGCCAACAGAGCCTGTGGTTTTTATAAAACCGGATTCTTCTGTTTTGCCAAAAGAACAGGATTTTTATATCCCAGAATTTTCCAATGATGTACATTATGAAGTGGAGGTCTTGGTGAAGATTAAAAAAGTGGGCAAACATATAGATGAAAAGTTTGCACACACCTATTATGATGAGGTTGGTTTGGGGGTTGATTTTACGGCAAGGGATTTGCAATCGCAATTAAAGGCCAAAGGATTGCCTTGGGAAAAGGCCAAGGGGTTTGATGGTGCAGCTGTCATTGGTAAGTGGTTGTCCAAGTCCAATTTTAAAGATTTAAACAATTTGGATTTTTCTTTATTGAAGAACAATGAAGTGGTGCAACAAGGAAATACAAGCCTGATGCTTTGGAAAATAGATGAATTGATTGCTTATGTATCAACCTATTTTATGTTAAAGAAAGGTGATGTGATTTTTACAGGAACACCAGCTGGAGTTGGTAAAATAAGTACAAATGACTACCTTTCAGGAAGGTTGGTCAATGAAGAAATGTTTACAGTTAAAATAAAATAATGATTTATAGTTTAGATAAAATAAATGAAATGGCGGAAGGGGATACGGAATTTATCAGCTCTGTAATATCTGTTTTTTTGGAAGAAGTCCCTTTAGATTTAGAGGCTTTAGAAACAGCCATAGAGGAAAAAGATTTTGATAATGTATATAAACTGGCGCATAAAATAAAACCTAATGTAGACTTATTGGGAATGGAACAAACCCGTGCCATTGCATTGGAAATAGAAACTTTGGGAAAAGACCCAGAAAATGAAAAAGAAATAAAAGAGAAGTTTCCAATTCTAAAGAAAGATGTTCATCAAGTAGTTTCAGAGCTTAAAAAAGATTTTAATCTTTAATGTTTGCAGAAATCATCACCATTGGGGATGAGATTCTCATAGGGCAAATTGTAGACACCAATTCCACTTTTATTGCCAAGGAACTAAACAAGATAGGCGTTTCTGTTTATCAGATTACATCTATTCAAGATGATAGAGAGCATATTATAAATGCTTTAAAAGAGGCAGAATCTAGAGTGGATATTGTTATAATCACTGGTGGATTGGGTCCCACAAAAGATGATATTACAAAACACACCTTATGTGAATATTTTAATGATACCTTGGCGGAAGACCCATTGGTCTTGAGCCATATTGAGGAATTGTTCAAAAAGTATTTTTCCACACCTATTTCAGATTTAAATAGAAAACAGGCATTGGTGCCCAAAAAAGCTACTGTGTTTCAAAATAATTTTGGTACCGCACCTGGAATGTGGTTCATGGAAAATGATACTGCTTTTGTTTCACTTCCAGGAGTTCCTTTTGAAATGAGAAATTTAATAAAGGATGCAGTAGTACCAAAAATTCAAGAAACATTTAAACGACCCTATATACTTCATAAAACAATTGTGACGTATGGAATGGGAGAAAGTAGTATTGCTGAAAAAATTGAAGATTGGGAAAATGAGCTACCTTCTTTTATAAGCTTGGCTTATTTGCCTAATTTGGGAAAGGTAAGATTACGTTTAACCGCCAAAGGAAATGATAATGGATTGCTTGTTGCTGCTGTTGAAGAGGAAGTTAAAAAACTCTATACCATTATTGGTGATATTATATATGGAGAAGAAGAGGATGAAACCATAGAAGCTCTTATTGCCAAATTACTGACAAATAAAGGATTGACTTTGGCTACGGCTGAAAGTTTCACTGGAGGGAAAATTGCTGAAAGAATAACGGCAATACCTGGAGCATCAAACTATTTTAAAGGAAGTATAGTAAGTTATGCTACAGAAACTAAAATAAAGGTATTGGGAGTTGAAGAAAGTTTGGTAAAAAAACACTCTGTGGTAAGTGAAGAAGTAGCAATATCTATGGCAGAAAATGTAAAGCAACTATTAAAAACGGATTTTGCGATTGCAACTACAGGAAATGCAGGGCCCACAAAAGGAGATTCTGATGCGGATGTAGGAACGGTATTTATTGCTATAGCAACGCCTAACGGTGTTTTTGCTGAAAAATTTACAATGGGAAACCTTAGGGAAAGAATCGTTCAAAAATCTGTAAATAAAGCTTTTGAACTACTGCAAAAAGAAATATTAAAATTCTAAAAAAGAATTTTGCCCGTCCCATAAAAAAGATATAAATTTGCACCCTGTTTAAAAACACACAAAAAGCATTACAATGTCAAAAGTTTGTGAAATTACTGGAAAGAAAGCAATGTTTGGAAACAATGTGTCTTTCTCAATGAATAAGACAAGAAGAAGATTTGATGTAAATCTTTCTAAAAAACGTTTTTATATCCCAGAAGAAGACCGTTGGATTACACTAAAGGTTTCTATGAGGGCTTTAAAAAGTATCAATAAAAAAGGGATTTCTGCGGTTTTAAAAGAAGCCAGAGCAAAAGGAATGATTAAGTAATTCCATAAATTAGATAACTATGGCAAAGAAAGGCAATAGAATTCAAGTTATATTGGAATGTACAGAACACAAGGAGTCTGGTAAACCAGGTACTTCTAGGTACATTACAACTAAGAATAAAAAGAATACTCCGGATAGAATGGAAATTAAAAAATTCAATCCTATCTTAAAGAGAATGACAGTTCATAAAGAAATTAAATAAGATAAGCCATGGCAAAGAAGACCGTAGCCTCGTTACAAACGAGTTCAAAAAGATTAGCAAAAGCCATTAAAATGGTAAAGTCTCCTAAGACTGGAGCCTACACTTTTGTAGAATCAGTAATGACACCAGAATTGGTGAATGATTGGCTGAACAAAAAATAAGAAACAAACCAAAATATTTGGTTGTAAAGCCACTTTCGTAAGAAAGTGGCTTTTTTATTTTTATATCTTTGTATATAATCAAATTAGAACATGAGTTTATTTAAAAATATATTTTCTTCCCAGAAAAAAGAAACCTTGGACAAGGGTCTTGAAAAAACAAAAACAAGCTTCTTTTCTAAACTTGGAAAGGCAGTTGCTGGAAAATCTAAAGTAGATGCTGAGGTTTTAGATAATTTAGAGGAAGTTTTGGTTGCTTCGGATGTTGGGGTGAATACTACCTTAAAAATTATTGACCGTATTGAAGCACGTGTATCCAAGGACAAATATATGGGCACAGAAGAACTCAATACAATTCTTAGGGAAGAAATTGCGGGACTGCTTTCTGAAACTAATGCGGGAACAGAAACTGAGTTTACCGTTCCCACAGATAAAAAACCATATGTGATTATGGTAGTCGGGGTCAATGGTGCAGGTAAGACTACGACTATTGGGAAATTGGCGCATCAGTTTAAAAACCAAGGGTTAAAGGTAGTTTTAGGTGCTGCGGATACCTTTAGGGCAGCAGCAATAGATCAATTACAAGTTTGGGCAGATAGGGTAGATGTGCCTATGGTAAAACAAAGCATGGGCAGTGACCCAGCCTCTGTGGCATTTGACACATTGGAATCTGCTATTACACAAGATGCTGATGTAGTGATTATTGATACTGCTGGCCGTTTACACAATAAGGTGAATTTAATGAACGAGTTGACCAAAATAAAACGGGTTATGGATAAAGTGGTGAATGATGCCCCACATGATGTTTTATTGATCTTGGATGGTTCTACAGGTCAGAATGCTTTTGAGCAAGCTAAACAGTTTACAAAAGCCACAGAAGTAACTTCCTTGGCAGTTACCAAATTGGATGGTACAGCAAAAGGAGGAGTAGTGATTGGTATCTCGGACCAATTCCAAATTCCTGTGAAATATATTGGAGTAGGAGAGGGCATTGAAGATTTACAAGTCTTTAATAAATATGAGTTTGTCGATTCTTTTTTTAAAGTGTAAAATTTCATCTTTTCTTTAGAAAGGATTTATTTGAAATATAATATTGTGAAAAATTATAAATGTTGCACTAAACATATATGGAAAAGTATATAGCATTTATTTTTTGTTTTATTATCACTGTTGGCTATAGTCAAATTAACCACCCAAAGGCAAGTCCGTTTTCTAGAATAGAACAAGAGGTGGGACTTTCTAAAATCACTATAAAGTATTCCAGACCAGCAGTAAGTGGACGCAAAATATTTGGAGACCAATCA
>CAYNLI010000090.1:0-11869 GCA_964398035.1 uncultured Flavobacteriaceae bacterium
TCTATTTAAAGTTAAAGAAAAATAATAATTGACTTATTATTAATCCGTTGTTTAGATGTTTTCCTTTGCTTTTTCTTGATGCATTTTAACAATAGCCTTTAGACGTTCCTTACGGAATTCTTTTTCCTTTTTGAGCTTGTTCTTTTTTCTGTTTAAAAGCTTGGTATGTTTTGCTTTGTTAACTGTGTTTTTTTCTTTTCCTTTTTTTGACATGTTTTGGTTTTACACCCAATTTTTGGGGTTCTTTAAAACCTCTAAAAGGCGTTCTTCTTCACTTCCTTTTTCAGGATGATGGTCATAATGCCATTGTACATGAGGTGGTAAGCTCATTAAAATGCTTTCTATGCGTCCGTTGGTTTTTAGGCCAAACAGTGTTCCTTTGTCATGTACCAAATTGAATTCTACATAACGGCCACGTCTAATTTCTTGCCAATCTCTTTGTTCTTTGGTGTAGGTAGCCTCTTTTCTTTTTTCTACAATAGGAACATAACCCTCTAAAAAACTATTGCCTATTTCTGTTACAAAATTATACCAATCTTGCATGGATGTGGAGTCGGTTTTTTTAAGTCGGTCAAAGAACAAGCCCCCAACGCCACGAGCTTCATTACGGTGTTCGTTCCAAAAGTAAGTATCACATTGTTTTTTGTAACTGGGATAAAACTCTGGATTGTGCTTATCACAAGCGGTTTTACAAACGGAATGAAAGTGTTTTGCATCTTCATCAAACAAATAATAAGGGGTAAGGTCTTGTCCGCCACCAAACCATTGGTCTACAATATTTCCGTCAGCATCATACATTTCAAAATAACGCCAATTGGCATGTACGGTTGGTACTATAGGACTTTTGGGATGTATGACCAAGCTTAGTCCACAGGCAAAGAAATTTGCGTCTTTTACCCCAAAATAGGTCTGCATACTTTTTGGCAATTCCCCGTGAACGGCAGAAATATTGACTCCTCCTTTTTCAAAAACGCTTCCATTTTCAATCACTCTGGTTCGTCCACCACCACCTTCTGGGCGTTCCCAAATATCTTCACGGAATTTGGCTTTGCCATCTACTTCTTCCAGTTTGGATGTGATGGTGTCTTGTAGTTGTTGTATGTATTGGTAGAATTTGTCTTTCATATTGTTAATTCATATAGTTCCATATCTAAAGGAGCTTCATTGGGCGGAGTAAAACCTTTTTCCAATGTTCTAACCCATAAATATGTATTGTTTTCTGCAACTTTTACACTTGCGGTATTGGTTTTATGAACTATGATTTGTAGCGTTTCTAGGCCTAATTTTCCAAAAGCATATTCAGACAAAATTTTCACAACTTTTGCTATTGTGCCTTTTCCTTTATGTGGATAACCAATACAATAAGCAAGCTCGCCTTGTTTTTTATTCCAATCTAAGTTTTTAATATACACTAAACCAACTAAGGCATTTGTTTCTTTTTCTTTTATATTAAACAGAAATTCTTCCTTATTTTGACATTGTTTAATCTTTTTTTTGCAGAAGTTTTTTGATAATGTAGGCGTAAGATTTTGTGCTAAAGTTATGGGCATAAAACGTTTAAACCTATCTTCATTGGTGACCATAAAATCACAAAGTGGCCAAGCGTCTTTTTCTTGAATAAGAGTTACATAATATGTTTCAAATTCAGCAATCAAATTTTAGGTTTTATACTCTTTTACGGCATCAATAAAGGCCTTGGCATTATCAACAGGGATATGAGGTAAAATACCATGCCCTAGGTTTACAATGTATTTATCTTTCCCAAATTCATCAATCATTTGCTTTACCATTTTTTTGATGTCTGATGGTGGTGATAACAAACGAGCTGGGTCAAAATTTCCTTGTAGTGTAATGTTTCCACCTGTTAAGTACCTTGCATTTTGTGCTGAACATGTCCAATCTACCCCTAAAGCAGCTGCACCAGAATTTGCCATTTCTTGTAATGCGAACCAGCATCCTTTTCCAAAAACAATTACGGGAGCTTCATCTTTTAAGGCATCAATAATTTGTTGGATGTATTTCCATGAAAATTCTTGGTAATCGGTTGGGGACAACATACCTCCCCAAGAATCGAATATCTGTACAGCATTGACACCAGCTTTTACTTTTGCTTTTAAATAGGCAATAGTGGTATCCGTGATTTTTTGCAGAAGGGCATGTGCAACCAGTGGTTGTGTAAAACAAAGTTCTTTAGCCTTATCAAAAGTCTTACTTCCTTGTCCTTGCACGCAATAACAGAGGATGGTCCATGGAGAACCTGCAAAACCAATTAAAGGAACTTCATCATTTAATTTTTCTTTAGTAGCTTTTATAGCCTCCATAACATAGCCGAGAGTATCTTGTACATCTGGAACTATAACTTTGTCTAAATCTTTCTGCGACCGAATAGGGTTAGGTAAATATGGGCCAAAATTAGGTTTCATCTCCACTTCAATATTCATTGCTTGTGGTATCACCAAAATATCACTGAAGAGTATTGCAGCATCCATACCATACCTTCGGATAGGCTGTACTGTAATCTCAGAAGCAAGTTCTGGTGTTTGGCAGCGTGTAAAGAAATCGTATTTCTTACGAATTTCCATGAACTCGGGTAAGTATCGCCCAGCTTGACGCATCATCCAAACAGGAGGTCTTTCTACTGTTTCACCTTTTAATGCTCTAAGAAATAAATCGTTTTTAATCATATTTTTAATATGTAATACCTTTCAACTACGCTCAAGGTGACATTTTGTTGATTAGATATAATGTTCGTTTACCAATTCAATTACACTTTCTACAGTTGGTAATTTTGCGACCCTAACATCTTTAAAATGTAATTTTGCCTCAGCGGCAGTAGTTTCTCCTATGCAGAAAGCAATTTTATTTCCTTTATTTCCTTGTAGATAACTTTTTACGGTTGATGGACTAAAAAATAGCACTCCTTCTATGTTATCATCAATTTTTACTGGTGTAAATGCCGTTTCATAAGCTACTACCTCATTCAAGGTTATGTTGTTCTCATCAAGAATGTTAGGAAGGTCGTTCAATCTGATATCGCTACAAAAAAATGTTGCTTCAGTACCATCCATAAATTCTACAAGGTGTTCTGCCAGTTTTTTGGCATTTCTTGCGGTATGTTTTACTTCTCCAATTCTGTTCTCTATGAGCTTTTTTGTTCTTCTCCCAACACAATAGATATTTTTAAACTGTAGTTCTTCAGCAGAGAAACTTGTAGTCAATGCTTCCACTGCATTTTTACTGGTAATAACTACATTTTCTATTTTTTGTTTGATGAGGTTTTTAGAAATTCTATTGAGTTTTGTTTTTACAAAGTCGCTACTATCAGCAATGATTCCGTCATGAAGCAAATGATTTTGAGTTTCGGTCAAGGTTTTGGTTGAGTAAACAGTTGTCTGCTTTTTTTCTAGCTTAAAATCGTCCATTAACCTATTCCCTCCTTTTTCAAGGACTTTTTCTGCGCATTCATGCGCCAAAGTCAAATGTTGCTCCGTTTTTTTAGAGTTGGCCACTTCAATTTTTTTAGTACCATCTTTACTGAGTAAAATTCCTTTAAAGTGAATCTCTTCCTTATTTATGTACGCCAAGGCACCAATGGGTGCAGTACAGCCACCTTCTAAAAGATTTAAGAATTTACGTTCAGTGGCAACACAGATTTCGGTTTCCTCATGGTTCAGTTCACTGCAAATATCTCTTAGCTCCGTGTTTTCCTCTAAAGCGGTTATCATGACCACACCTTGTCCTGGTGCAGGGACCATCCAGTTTAAAATAACGGAGTCTTCAGGTTTTATGCCTATGCGTTCTAATCCTGCAGTCGCAAAAATAGCTCCGTTCCAGTCGTCATTATCATCCAGCTTTTGCAAACGCGTGTTTACATTTCCCCGTAAGCCTACAACGGTATGTGTAGGGTATCTGTTGAGCCATTGCGCCTTTCTTCTTAAGCTTCCCGTTGCGATTACGGCATCTTTTTGTGCCAAAAACTCTTCATTGTTTTTAAAGACCAATAGATCATTATAATTACCGCGTTTTAAAACCGCCGCTTGTATTATGCCTTTTGGTAAAATTGTGGGAACATCTTTTAAAGAATGTACGGCAATATCAATTTCATCGTTCAACATTGCAATGTCTAGGGTTCTGGTGAATATACCAGTAATGCCCAGTTCATATAAAGGCTTGTCCAGCACTAGGTCTCCTGTTGATTTTACAGGGACCAATATGGTTTTGTGACCTAAATATTCTAATTGCCGTTGTACGGTCTTGGCTTGCCATAGTGCCAGTTCACTATCGCGTGTGCCTATTCTAATAGGGTTACTCATGTGGAATCTCTACTTCTAATTGAAATACTTTTTGGATAAGCTCCAAACTGTTGTTAGCGTCAATATCTGAGCCTTTCAGGTGGTTGGCAAATTGTTTGGTAATTTTTTGAATGATGCGATTGGAAACAATATCTGCTTGTTCTGTATCAAAATCAACACTTTTTTTGGATTGAAAATCTAACTCTTCCTCCTTCATGCTATTCAATTTCTTTTTCAAGGCCTTGATGACAGGAGCAAATTTCCGTGTTTCCAACCATTGAAAAAAGTCATCCTTGACTTCGTCAATAATCTCCTCAGCTTGGGGAATAAATTGTTTTCTGCGCTCCAATGTTTCATCTGTGATCTGAGATAAGTGATCTAGATGGATAGCAGTAACATTATCCAGTTCCACTACATCATTGGAGACGTTTTTAGGAATCGAAAGGTCTAAGATCAACAATGGTTTTTTGGGATAGATTAATTCTTTGGATATCGTGGGTGACTGTGCTCCCGTAGCTACAATAAGGATATCGGCATTCCTGATCTCAGTTTGCAGATCACCATAATCCTTGACCACTAAATTGAATTTCCCCGCTACTTTTTCTGCTTTTTCCTTGGTCCTGTTTATTAATGTGATGTGAGAATTTTTGGTATGCTTTATTAAATTTTCACATGTGTTTCTTCCTATCTTGCCAGTTCCAAAAAGCAGAATATTCTTTTTTGAAACATCTGGGACATTTTTTAAGATGTATTGGACGGATGCATAAGCTACTGATGTTGCTCCCGTTGATATATCTGTTTCATTTTTGATTCGTTTACTGGCCCGTATTATAGAATTGCATAGTCTTTCAATGAAGTGATTGGCAAGCTGGTGCTCTTTAGAGCGGTAAAAACTTTTCTTTAACTGACTTATAATTTCAAAATCACCCAAAATTTGACTGTCCAAGCCAGTGCCTACCCTGAATAAATGGGAAATAGCTTCATTGTTCTTATATACATAGGCAACTTCCTGAAATTCCTCAACAGTCCCTAGCGTATTGTCGCACAATAATTTAATCAATTGAAAAGGATGTTGCGCAAAGCCATTAAGTTCTGTACGGTTGCAGGTAGAGGTAACCAAAAGCCCATCAATTCCTATTTCTTTGGCCTGTTCCAATAAGTTGTGTTTGGATGGATCGCTCAAACTGAATTTCCCACGTATTTCTGCGTCCGCCTTTTTATAGTTAAGACCTATAGTGTAGAAAGAGCTATGTTTGGAAATATGGTAGTTCTTCATGAAATTTTTTCAATCACGAACAAAAGTAGAAGTGTCAACGCAATAAAAGTAACGCTAGAGGAACAATAAACGTCGTTCTAAGTTTTTTCTGGGTCAATTTGACCTAATTACTCCCAAATCCCTTATATTTGTTATGTTTTATGATAATTCTAAAACATCTATTTAGAACCTTTCTAAATAGATTACATTAAAATTAATTCAGATATGGCAGCAGAAAATATCGCTACAGGTTCTTTTGAGGAAGTTTTGATCGAGGAGGGGTTTTATGTGCTAAAAATTCAGAATGAGGGCGCTCATATTCAGAAAGTTAGTAAAGAAATAGACAGCACATTTATACAATTTCATTTTTGCTTAAAAGGGAACGGAAAGTTTATTTTTAATGGCGGTAATTATGCTCTAGAAGTAACCGAAGAGAACTCCCTCTTGCTTTATAACACCCAGTTGGATTTACCATTAAATCTGGAATTAAGCCCCAATTCCTGGATGGTATCCATAATAATGACCATTAGAAAGTTTCATTCCCTATTTTCTAAAGAGGCCAATTATATTCCTTTTTTAAGTTCGGAAAACAAAGAAAAAAAATATTATTCCCAAGAGAAAGTCACCCCTTCCATTGCAGTTATTTTAAGTCAGATTATGAATTATAATCTGCATCCTTCTATCAAGGAGTTATATATAAAGGGAAAAACCTATGAGTTGATTTCTCTTTACTTTAACAAAGGAGAAGGCTCAGATGTAGAACAATGTCCGTTTTTGGTTGATGAAGAAAATGTAAAACGCATTAGGAATGCCAAGGAGATTATGATAGCAAGAATGGCTGAGCCGCCAACTCTGGTGGAGCTTTCTGAAGAAATAGGACTGAGCCTTAAAAAGTTAAAAGAAGGGTTTAAGCAAATTTATGGAGACACGGTATATGGCTTTTTATTTGATTACAAAATGGATTATGCCAGAAAAATGTTAGAGACCAATCAACATAATGTAAATGAAGTTGGTTTAAGAGTAGGTTATAGTACTGCCAGTCATTTTATAGCAGCTTTTAAGAAGAAGTATGGCACAACTCCAAAAAAATATTTGATGTCTTTGGCAAATAATGGGTAAAATCACAACGGTCTAGAAACTATAATGCCAATATTGTTTTTGATTTTTTTAAGGTAATCAGCCAAGGGCAATTTTGAAACCTCTACTTGCATAGAACCCGTTGAGGCATGCAACAAATGAATTCTCCCGTCCGTTTCCCTAGTGGCAATTCCGGTATGGGTTACATCCAACCCTTTTATTGCCGTTGCCAAAGCAATAATATCACCTGATTGTATGAGATGCTCATTTGCTTCAATTTGATCTTGGGGTAAAAAACAGATGTTTTTTTGATTGAGATTTTCTTCTGTTTTAAGTATTTGGGCATAGTTATCATAGTTTGCCAAGAATGGATATAGGTCACGATGTGTACCCATAAAATTTATTTCTTTTTTAAGTTCAATTCCACCTATATCAGTTGTAATATCTTTGATTAAACCCTTGGAGGCATTGTTTTGTATCCAAGACGTAAAATAGTGTAAACGTGATGAGTAACCATTCATTTCTCCATTTTTATACCGAATGGTCTCCAATGTTTTGGTAAAGGAATCAAAATCACTCTTTTTACTTTTGAGCATTAGGCTAAAAGCCAATACATTCTCTACAAAAGTGGTACAATCCAATCCATGTAGGTTTACCACTAAAGTCTCGGTTTCTCCAATTTCTAAAGTTTTGGCAACGTAGGGAACGTTCATAAAAGTTTTGCCAATGGACACAATGGTAGCCCCAAAATCATTTTCCAATAACCCATCAATTTTTATGATTTTGTCTTCAAAGACTTGTTTGTCTTGTGGAGAGCATGTGATTTGTTGGGCAAACGAAACCTGTATAAACAAGAAAAGGACAAATAAAAAAGGAATGACTTTCATGGGTGTGTAAATTCTAGTTAAAAGTACAATTTTTAAAAATCAAAAAGACTTTTCCCATTTTAAATCCAAGTTTCATAACAAGTCTTATTTTTGCGACATTAAAAGTATATGATGAAAGGAGTTTTGTTAGTTAATCTTGGTTCTCCAGACAGTCCCACAGCTGAAGATGTTAGACCATATTTAGATGAGTTTTTAATGGATGAACGGGTAATGGACGTACCACTTTGGTTACGTAAAATATTGGTTCGCAAACTCATTCTTAGAAAAAGACCCGAAAAATCGGCCGAGGCCTATAAAAAAATTTGGTGGAAAGAAGGTTCTCCTTTGGTTGTGATTTCTGAACGGTTTACTGAAAAAGTCCGTAAAAAAACGAGCATACCTGTTGTTTTGGGAATGCGGTATGGTGCTATGACCATAAAAAACGCTTTACAAGAATTAGCGGATAAAGGAGTTGATGATGTGTTGATGGTACCTTTATATCCACATTTTGCAATGTCCTCTACAGAAACGGTGGAGGTAAAAGCGGAGGAAGAAAGGCAAAAGTATTTCCCAAAAATGAAATTGACCACCTTACCGGCATTCTATAAAAACAAAGGCTATATAAAAGCACTTTCAGAATCCATAAAAAAGGGATTGGAAGGTTTTGAATACGACCATATTTTATTTTCCTACCACGGATTGCCAGAGCGGCATATAAGAAAGGCGGATCCAACAAAATCACATGGTAAATTTGAAGAAGGTGTAGATTGCTGTACTTCAGGTTCTATCGCCAGTAAAACCTGTTATAGGCACCAAGCTTATGCCACTACAGATTTGGTGCAGAAGTGTTTAGGTTTGGAAGCGGATAAGATGAGTTCCTCGTTCCAATCTCGTTTGGCTTTTGATCCTTGGTTAAAACCGTATACTGATTATGAGTTTGAACGTTTGGCCAAAGAAGGAAAAAAACGCTTGGCAGTTATTACGCCAGCTTTTGTGGCGGACTGTTTGGAAACATTGGAAGAAATTGCCATGGAAGGAAAAAAACAGTTTTTACAAGCGGGTGGAACAACATACAAACACATTCCTTGCATAAATGATAATGATGATTGGGTGGCTGTAATGGCCGATTGGGTGAACGAATGGGAGACAAAAGAAACACTACCCGTATAATGACAAGGGTCTCAGCAGAACAGTTAGGTTCAGAACCCATTGGTAAATTGCTGATTAAACAGGCTGTACCAGCATCTATAGGAATATTAGTGATGTCACTTAATATTCTGGTAGATTCCATTTTTGTTGGCAATTGGATTGGTTCCATAGCAATTGCTGCCATTAATGTAGTGCTCCCCGTATCGTTCTTTATTGGTGCTTTGGGAATGGCCATCGGTGTTGGTGGTGCCAGTATTATCTCTAGGGCTTTGGGAGCAGAGAACAAAGAAAAAGCTTTAAAGACTTTTGGAAATCAAATTACGCTGACCTTGTTGATGACCATATCCATGGTTGTTTTGGGATTGTTTTATGTCAATTCACTTATTCCCGCATTTGGGGGTAAAGGCACTATTTTTGAACCTGCAAAAATCTATTACACCATTGTGTTGTACGGAGTACCTTTTTTAGCACTTTGTATGATGGGAAATGCAGTGGTGAGGGCAGAGGGGAAACCCAAATTTGCCATGATTGCCATGATTATACCATCAGTGGGAAACCTGCTCATGGATTATGTGTTCATCTATGTGTTTGATTGGGGAATGGCAGGAGCAGCATGGGCCACTACCATTGGTTATTTTTTATGTTTTAGCTATATTTTTTGGTTCTTTCTTTCCAAAAATTCAGAATTAAAAATCAATTGGAAACACTTTAGGTTCAGCAGTCCAATTTTACGGGAAATTGGTTCTCTGGGTTTTGTAACCCTGTCCAGACAAGCGGTGGTCAGTATCACCTATCTATTGATGAACAATGTTCTTTTTAATCTTGGAGGGGAATCAATGGTTACGGTTTATGCCATTATTGGTAGAATGTTGATGTTTGCCTTGTTTCCCGTGTTTGGGGTTACTCAGGGTTTTTTGCCCATTGCGGGATTTAATTATGGCGCTAAAAAATACCCAAGGGTGCGGGAATCTATCAATACAGCTATAAAATATGCAGCTTTTTTGGCCACGTTGGTTTTTATAGGGTTAATGCTGTTTCCAGCAGAGATTGCTTCTTTGTTTTTGAGCAATAGGGAGGGTATGTCCGTTGCGGAACTGGCTACCAACAGTTTTGTGTTAGAGCGGGTACCAAGTGCTATGAGATGGGTGTTTGCCGCAACGCCTATTATTGCTTTACAGTTGATAGGTGCTGCTTATTTTCAAGCTATTGGAAAGGCTGTTCCTGCATTGTTGTTGACCTTGACAAGGCAAGGATTTTTCTTTATCCCTTTGATACTTATATTGCCCAACTATTTGGGTGAGCTTGGTGTTTGGATTTCTTTTCCTATTGCAGATGTATTGGCCACTTTGGTAACAGGATATTTTTTAAAGAAAGAAGTAAAAACAAATTTAATCGCAGGGCGATAGCTAAGAAGGGTTTAACCTGAATGCCAGCAAAGGCAGGTTCCCAAGTGCTCTGTGTTGAAATAAAAAAGATATTTCTATTTGAGACTTCGTATGTTTTGTGTCAAAAAAACTTATTTTTAAAATCTAGAAAGCAATTCTATGAATAAGAATGGAATAATTTTTTTTTTGAAATCAATACTTTTTTCGAATACTCTGGTCAGTATTGGAGCAATGCTTCTGCTCTTAAGTTCTTGTATTAGTGTTGAAAAATACAATCAACAAATAGGAGAGCTCCATTCCCCAGAAAATTTACGTGAGGATGTAGATTATATTTATAAGAAACTACAAAACTTACACCCTAGGCTATATCAATTTGTATCAAAAGAAGTGCTGGACAGAAAGTTTGATAGTTTAAAATCTAGCATAATAAGTCCGATGCTCAGTAAGGATTTTTACTATAAATTATCTCCAATTATTGCTGAGGTTCGCCAAGGTCATATCTCTATGGGATTCCCACAAAAAAGGTATACCAGAAAAGAACGAAAGGCGTTGAAAAAGTTAAAATTGGGATTTAATGATTTGGCCTTTGAACACTTGGATAACAAGCTGTGGATATCCAATGCAATGGGAAAAGATTCAATTTTGGTAGGGAGTGAGGTATTGGCTGTAAATAATGAACAGATTGGGACAATAGTAGATAGGTACAAAAAGACATTTTCTTCTGATGGGTATAACACCACCTTCCAAGATAAAATCATTGGGCTCCGTTTCCCTGGGGTATATCGTAAATATGAAGGGTATTTAGATAGTATCTCTTTAACGCTTAAAATAAAAGATTCTGTTTTCACAAAGCAGTACAAACGTTTTCTTAAGGATAGTTCTGAGTTGAAAAAGGTGAAAAAAGTAAAAAAAGACACCGTAACAAGGGCTAAAATTGTAAAGCTGACCAAAGCAGAACGTAAACTAAGAAAGATAGAAAGAAAGCAGAAAAGAAAAGACAATAAAATGTATGGGTACATCGCCAATAGAAATAGGTATACCCGGAACTTTAAATTTTTGGATTCAAGTAAACATATTGCCTATATGAAAATTAGAAATTGGAACAATGGCAAGTATAAAAAATTCTATAAAGAGAGTTTTGGTGCAATAGATTCTCTTAAAGCACAATTTTTGATATTGGATTTAAGGGACAATACAGGAGGTAGGTTAAATGAAATCCAAGAATTTTACTCGTATTTGGTCGATGAAGAATTTCAATTTGTAAAAAAAGCGGAAACAAAAACAAGGCTGCCATATATCAAGAATTATTATGGTAAGAATTCCAGTGTGCTTTCAATAATTGAGGAGAGTATAGCAATTCCGTTTCTTTTTACTTTGAACTTGCTTAATTCCCATAAGAAGAATGATACGTTACAATTTAATTACAAACCTGCAAAAAAGAAAAAACCAAGCTCCTTAAATTTTAAAGGGGATATGTATGTGTTGATCAATGGCAATTCATTTTCGGCATCTTCTATCATTTCCACCAATCTTAAAGCAACAAAGAGAGCCATATTTGTGGGAGAAGAAACGGGTGGAGCCTATAACGGTACGGTAGCAGGATTTTACAAAACGGTGTATTTGCCCAACTCCAAAGTAGGTGTAAATATTGGGTTGATGCATATTCAGTCACTTTATGAAGAAGACCTGATTGGATATGGAATACGACCAGACACCCAAATAATCCCAACGGCAATAGATAGAAGAAATGGAGTGGACCCAGAAATGGAATGGGTGTTGGAGGATATTAAGGCGAAGAAAAAGAATTAGTTATGGCATTACTTTAATTTCTTAGGGAAAAGAATT
>CAYNLI010000091.1:0-11849 GCA_964398035.1 uncultured Flavobacteriaceae bacterium
TTTAAAAACAAGCTAAAAAAGCATCAAAATCTGCTTTGGTGTTATATAAATTTGAGGCAACCCGTATTGCTTTTCCACGGTAGGAAACATAAATATTGCGTTCCATTAGTTGCTGTTTAATTGTTTTCATGTCTATATCATTAGGAAGATAAACTCCAAAAAGATGATTTGCCCTATATGCGTCATCCTCTATAAAATAATTTTTTGCTCTTAATTGTTCAATCGCACTTGTTGAGATTTCCTCACAATACTCTTGTATGTTTTTAGGCTGCCATTCCAATAATTGTTCAATGGCTTTAATGAGCATGGGCACCATAATAAAGTTACTAGATTCTCCCATAGAATATTTGTCCGCTTTGGGTTGGTAGGCATCATTGTATTGTGTTAGTTGCGTAAAATCTTCACTGTGCAACCTACTTACCCAATTGTTTTCAATGGGCTCACCGTCATTAAAACTGTCGTTGTAATAGGCAACCCCTAAAGAATAAGGACCCATCAACCATTTATAGCCTGCACAAACTAAAGCATCTGGTTGTATTTCTTTAACTGAAAAAGGGAGTGCACCCACACTTTGGGTGCCATCTATGACCAAAAGGGATTGTACTTGTCTTGTTTTCTCCCTTATGCTCATCAGGTCAAATAAAGTGCCATCTGCCCAATGCACATGAGGCATGGCCACAACTGCTGTTTTTGGGTTTATTTCATTTAGGATGGCTTCATTCCAACCTTTGCCACGGTTTTTGAACCCTGTAGGAGGTTTTACAATTTTTATTATGGCCTGCTGTTTTTTTGCAATTTTTTTCCACTCATATACATTACTGGGAAACTGCTCGTCTACCAATATAATTTCATCCCCACTTTTTAATTTCACATTATTGGCCACATTGGCAATGCCATAAGATGCTGATGGTATAATGGCTATGTTTTGATAATCAGGAGCGTCTATCAATTTTGCGAAACGTTTCTTTAAGATTGTTCTCTGTGAGAAAAAATCTTCGGGGGCAATGGTATAGGGCAGACTTTTCTTTTTTAGGCATTCAACACCAATAGTCTCAACGCTTTTTAATTGTGGTGACATATAAGCACCGTTTAAATAGGTAACAGAATCTGGAAGGCTGAAAAGATGTTTTTGTGAATCTATCATTAGTTTAAGATTAGAACGGGGTTATAAGACCTATATGGCATCAGGTCTAAGCTAAATTTATCTTTTGTTTGGAGCTATGTCTTTAGTTTTATCTAGAAGCAATTTAAAAGCATCCATGTCAACAGATTTATAAACGCTGTCTGTTCTTGGCGGGTGTTTTAATAGTTGTTTTTTTGGTCTGATGGGTCTTTTCTCAAATCCGCCTCCACAATTGGGACATACATTAAATAAAATGGTCTCCACACAGCTTGCGCAAAAAGTACATTCATAAGTGCATATTCTGGCATCCAAACTATCAGGAGGAAGTGATTTATTGCAATGTTCACAGTTCAATCTTATTTCAAGCATAATTCATGATAATTACCTAATCAAATATACCTTAAAAAGTTCTTTTTCAACACCTTTCTTATAAGCTTTAAAAAAATTACCTTTGCGCCAAATAAAAGGAAAAAATTATGTCTTTTAAAGATTTATATGGCAATAGTGAACATAGAAAAAATTTGGCCCATTTCGCTTCTATTGCATCATTGGCCTCAGTAGATGGAGAAGTTAATCCTGAAGAATTAAAACTGTTGGATCGTTTTGCGTCAAAATTGGATATTACAAAGGCTGAGTATAAAGAAGTGATGAAAAAGGAAAATAAATATCCGATTGATCCGCCAGTTAGTTCAAAAGTGCGTTTTGAGCGATTATATGACCTTTTCAGAATAATTTATGCAGATCATGAAATTGATGATGATGAGCTTTGTCTCGTAAAAAAATACGCTATTGGATTAGGTTTTTCAAGTGATGGTGCTGATTCCATTATTAGAAAATCAGTGCTTATTTTTAGTGGAAGAATAGACTTTGAAGACTATCTGTATTTAGTCAAGAAATAAGAACATATTCATAGATGATGTATTTAGCGGGGCAATTTTGCCCCGCTTTTTTTATACTTGTTTTATTTCCTTACATAGAAGCAATATTTTGTGAAAGAGTAGGTAGTATTAGCAAAATGTTTTTTTAAATTTATAACTTTGTGTTTTATTTATAACAATCATGAATTTTATAATCCGAGATGCCAATAGTAAAGATATGCCCCAAGTATTGGAGCTAATTAAAGAATTGGCAAAATTTGAAAAAGAAGCTAACGCTGTTGAGGTTACTGTAGATGATTTGATTAAGGATGGTTTTGGTGAGCATAAGCTATTTCATTGTTTTGTTGCAGAGTCTAACAATGATATTATAGGAATTGCTTTAGTATATCCGCGTTATTCCACATGGAAAGGGTCTGTAATTCATTTAGAAGATTTAATAGTAAGTGAGAAAGCAAGAGGAAACGGGTTAGGTTCTGCCCTCTTGGCAGAAGTTGTTAAATATGGTCATAAGTTGGGTGTAAAAAGAATATGTTGGGAGGTATTGGACTGGAATGACCCTGCTATTGACTTTTATGAAAGCAAAGGAGCCAATGTAATGCGAGATTGGGATGTGGTGCATCTAAATGAAAAAGGAATGCAAAATTTCATGGATACTATATGAGGGTCTTTAAATTTGGAGGTGCATCTGTAAAAGATGCCGCTGGTGTGAAAAATGTGGTCAATGTCCTTAAAGAAGTAGGACATGAAAACACTTTGGTGGTAATTTCTGCCATGGGAAAAACCACCAATGCCATGGAGAAAGTGGTGAAGGCATATTTTGATGACAACAGTACTTTGATTTCTGCCGTACAAGATGTTGTAAAATACCATAATGATATTTTATTGGATTTATTTCCCAATGATAAGCACCCAATCTTTAGTCAGGTCAAGTCTTTTTTTGATGATATGCAAGATTTTTTGTCAAGGAATAAATCACCTAATTATAGCTTTGTTTACGATCAGGTTGTTGGCTATGGTGAATTAGTTTCTACCACAATATTAAATGCCTACTTTAATGAAGCTGGTATTGCATGTAATTGGATGGATGTGCGTAGTTTAATAAAAACAGATAGCAATCATAGAGAAGCTCATGTAAATTGGGAAAAGACAAAGCAAAATATATCAGAGTCCATAGATAAAAATAAGTTATATATTACTCAAGGTTTTTTGGGGAGTGATGATAATAATTTTACCACCACTTTAGGCAGAGAAGGTTCAGATTATACCGCGGCTATTTTGGCGTTTTGCCTTAATGCCAATTCCGTAACTATCTGGAAAGATGTTCCAGGAGTTTTAAATGCTGACCCAAGGTATTTTGAGAACACCCAATTATTGAACAAAATTTCTTATCGTGAAGCCATAGAGCTTGCATTTTATGGAGCATCGGTGATTCATCCAAAAACACTTCAACCATTACAACGTAAAGAAATTCCGTTGCTGGTAAAATCTTTTATTGACCCTAAAGGGGCAGGGACAACTGTTGGTAGAGGAAATGGAATAGAGCCTAAAATCCCGTGTTTTATAGTTAGAAAAGGCCAAGCATTGGTAAAACTTTCTTCGTTGGATTTTTCTTTTATTGTAGAAGATAGCATAAGTGAGATTTTTAAACTGTTCCATGATTATAAAATAAAAGTGGACCTTATACAGAATTCCGCCATTAGCTTTTCAGTGTGTATAGATAATAAATTTGGAAGGTTACATGAACTTTTAAACCACTTAAAAGCCAAGTTTAAAGTAGTGTGTCATGAGGATGTTTCACTTTATACTATTCGTCATTTTGATGCTCAGGCAATAGAATCGCTTCAAAACGGAAGAGAAGTGTTATTGGAACAAAGAGGAAAAGAAACATTACAATTGGTTGTTAAATAACGAGCCTTATACCGTATTCTTCTAACAATTTTCAATTATAAATATGGGTTTTCCCTATATTTATGGTCACCAAACTTTATAGATATAATGGGATTAGTGACGGCAAAAGAGGTAGCCAAAGCCATAAAATTGGAAAAATATGGTATTTTGGGTGCTTTTTTGGGATGGGTTTTATTGAAGGTGACAAGAATTTCTAGCATAAATACTTTTTATGATGACAATAAACATATAAAAGGTTCGGCATTTCTAGATAGAATCTTAGAACATTACCAAATAGATTTTGATATACCAGAGGAGGATTTTAAGCGCCTCCCAAAAGAAGGGGCATATATTACTATATCCAATCATCCATTAGGAGGTATTGATGGGGTCTTGCTTTTAAAACTGATATTGCAGCATCGTGCAGATTATAAAATTATTGCCAACTTTTTATTGCATAGGATAAAACCCATGGCTCCTTATATTCTGCCTGTAAATCCATTTGAAAATCACAAAGATGCCAAGAGCAGTATCGCAGGCTTTAAAAGTGCTATGGGGCATTTACGAGATGGGCATCCATTGGGAATTTTTCCAGCAGGGGAAGTGTCGACAGATAAAGTTGATAAGTTGATTGTGGACAAACCATGGGAAGAAGCAGCACTCAAACTAATCAGAAAAGCAGAGGTGCCAGTTGTTCCTATATATTTTCATGCAAAGAACAGTGCCATTTTCTATAGATTGTCAAAAATCAGTGATATTTTTAGAACGGCTAAATTGCCTTCAGAGGTATATAGTCAAAAAAATAGAGCTATAAAGATTAGAATAGGTCAGCCGATATCTGTTAAAGCCCAGAAGGAACAAGAAACCTTGGAAGATTTCACAGATCTGCTTCGGAAGAAAACCTATATTTTGGCAAATACCTATGAGAAAGAAAGGCTTATGGACAAAGTCAAAGTGCCAACGACCATAAAAATTCCCAAAGCCCCTAAGAAAATTGCTTCGGCCGTACGTACCGAAGTCATTGAAGGAGAAATTGAAAAACTTAGGGAGAAAGAATGCAGACTGCTACAGAGTAAAAACTATGAAGTGTTTCTTGCCCAAGAAAAAGATATGCCCTTTATTTTAAAAGAGATTGGTAGGCAAAGAGAAGTTACTTTTAGGGCAATAGGGGAAGGCACAAACAACGCCATTGATTTAGATAGGTTCGATTCTTATTATCATCATTTATTTTTATGGGACAATGTGGAAAAAACCATTGTTGGTGCTTACCGAATGGGATTGGGTTCTGAGATCTATGCCAATCATGGTATTGATGGTTTTTACCTCCAAGACCTTTTTAGACTTGAACCAGAACTATATGATATGATGAGCAAGTCCATAGAAATGGGACGTGCCTATATTGTAAAAGAATACCAACAAAAACCCATGCCGCTTTTTCTTCTTTGGAAAGGGATTGTGCACACCACCTTAAGATATCCAGAGTATAAATATTTAATTGGAGGGGTCAGTATTAGCAACCAATTTTCAAATTTTTCCAAATCTCTGATGATTGAGTTTATGAAATCTAATTACTGGGACCCCTATGTTGCGCAGTACATACGTCCTAAAAAAGAATTTAAAGTAAAATTGAATGATGCCGATAAAGAATTCATTTTTGATGAAACCCAAGCTGATTTAAATAAGTTTGACCGACTTATCAATGAGCTGGAACCTGGTAACCTTAGGTTGCCCGTACTGATAAAAAAATACATTAAACAGAATGCAAAAGTGGTGGCCTTTAATGTAGATCCTTTGTTCAACAATTCTGTTGATGGATTAATGTATATTAAAATTGCTGACCTACCAGAGAGTACTGTAAAGCCTGTAATGGAAGAATTCCAAGCAGAACTAGAGCGAAAATGGGCAGAGGCGCAAAATAAAGATTAATTTATAGCTCCTAAAAACTCACTTACAAAAACCTTGATTTCATTTCTGGCAATTAAAAAAGCACTGTGCTTTTCTTCATCTGTACCAGTTACTTTAGATGGGTCAAAGAAGTTATAGTGAATCCTTTTTGCTTTTTTTGATGGAATATAGGGGCAATTTTCCTTGGCGTGGTCACAAACTGTAATAATGTAGTCCCATTCAATGTCAAAATATTCATCTACATTGTTTGATGTATGATGGGCAATGTCTATGCCATCCTCTTTCATAATGGCCACTGCACCGGGATTTAAACCATGGGTTTCTATCCCCGCACTGTAAATAGTTGCAAATCCACTTTGTAGGGCATCAAGATAACCATGTGCCATTTGGCTACGGCAAGAGTTTCCTGTACATAGCACCAATACATTTTTCATATATTTATTTTGTTATTCCCGAGAGGGAGGAATCTTTTTATTTTACACCAACCTTATCGCTTCGCTTTTCAAAAAGAAGGTTGTCTTTCCAAACGCCATCTAATTGACCAATACGTTCTTTTTTTCCAATATACCGAAAACCTACTTTTTCATGAAGTTTTATGCTGTCTAAATTTTCAGGAAAAATACCAGATTGTAAGGTCCAAACACCTTCAGTTTCACTTTCTTCAATCAATTTTTCCATTAACATTTTCCCAACTCCAAGACCTCTGTTATTTTTAACTACATAGACACTTACTTCGGCAACTCCTCCATAAACACATCGGCTTGATACGGGAGATAACGCTGCCCATCCTAAAATAATGTTGTCTTTTTCAACCACAAGCCTACAGTTGTCCATGTGGGTTTTGTCCCAAGTTTCATAAGAAGGAATGTCCTTTTCAAATGTTGCATAACCAGTTGCAATTCCGTCCCCATAAATTGTGGAGACGGATTGCCAATCATTTTTAGACATTTTTCTTATTTTCATAAGTGTTTTGTTTTAAATCCTTAAACAAGTTCAGCTCATCAATTTAACAGCACCCACCACCTGGAGTACAGCAACTCTCTTCTTCGGTAGCTACTGGTTCTGGTACGCCACACAATTCTTTTGCTTTGCAGTCTGTTTTTTCTATAGCAAGCTTAAAAACCAAATTGTTTGCAGCTAGCTCATAATCATCAACAAAAAGCTGTGCGGTATGGAAATTTGGATTGCTATATTCAAATTTTACTTCTGCCTCTTTTTCCATAGACCTCATGCTATCTACTTTGTTTAGAATGCTCAGTGCTTTATCAACCAACATATACTCTCTTTTTCCCTTTTCTTTAGGGCTTTCCCAAAGTTGTATAATGGTTTCTTTCCAAGCGTCTGTTCCTGCACCACAGTCAACAGATTCAATGGCAATGTTTTTAACTTCTGTTATATGGTAATTTGCACCAACCAATTCACCTGATTTATATTCAAAAAGAAGGCTTTTGCTTTTATGTTCTTTTAGTATATTTAAAAATTCTTGTGTTTTCATATTTTTTGTATTTTAAATTAACAACAATTGGATTGAGTGTTGATGAAAAAGGAGTTTAGAAGTTGCTGAATTTCCTTCCATTTTTTAAGGTTGATACAGTAACAAACTTTCTTTCCTTCAATCTCACCACTGATTAAATCTATATTTTTCAGTTCTTTTAAGTGTTGGGAAATAGTGGGTTGCGCTAAACCTATTTCCGCAACAATATCATTACAAATACAGGCTTCTTGTTTGCTTATATATTCTAGAATGGCTATACGTGCCGGATGAGCCAATACTTTTAATATAGTGGCCAGCTTATTTTGCTTTTCGTTAAAAATCTGCGTTTTTGTAACTCCCATACCATATTTGTATATTGCAATATTACGATAATAAATAATACAAAAAAAGTCAGACCAAAAAAACCTGACTTTTTATTTTTTAGAACCAAGGTTTTTTACCTACTTGATACGTATTATAAAATTCTTCGTCTGACTTAGTAATGTAAATAATACCTTCAATAAGACCTATAAGACCCATTAAAGATGCTCCAATGCCACAGGTTATAGTTCCAAGGACTAGAGTTACAACTAACATAATGATACCTTCTTTTTGATATCCCAAAATAAATTTATGAATTCCTAAAGAACCTAAGACAATTCCTAAAATTCCAGCGAGAACTTTTTTGTTATCGCCTGAAACATTACTAAAGGCTTCTTTAGCGCTATCTGTAAATTCCTTAGCAGTCTCTTTTGCATCTTCTGCAAAATCACTGGTGGCATCCTTTGCTTTATCTCCTAAATCTTTTTCTTCGTCTGACATAGTCATTTAATTTGTTGGTTAATATTGCCTTACAATGTAGTAATTATTTAGATGTTAAAGAAATGCTTTGTCAACGGGTTCCCAAAGTTCTAATTTGTTTCCTTCTGGATCTAGGATCCAACCAAATTTTCCATATTCATATTCTTCAATTTCACCAACAACTGTTATCCCTTCTTCTTTTAAAACTTCTAATAATTCCACCAGATTTTCTACCCTAAAGTTCATCATAAACTGTTTTTCAGAAGGTTTAAAATAGGTAGTGTCCTCATTCATGGGACTCCATTGTGTGGAGCAGTCATTTCCTTTTTTATCTTTCCACCAAAAAGTACAGCCATATTGATCTGTGTTTAACCCCAAATGGTTTTTGTACCATTCTTTTATCTTGTCTGGGTCTTTGGCTTTAAAGAAAAAGCCGCCCAGTCCTGTTACTCTGTTTTTCATTTTTCAATGTTTTTCTCATAAAGTGAAATCCAATCTTGTGGAGTCATTTTTGTGCAAAGTTCCCCTATCAACTCATAAGGAATGTCATCCATGTATTTAAAACGAACACAACTTTTACCCATATTTAATTTGCGTTTACAATGCTTGGGATATTCTCCTATAAACCAGTGCAACAATTTTTTATCAGCATATATGCCCGAATGGTACACTGCAACAAAGTTTTTTTGTGATGCTATATTGATAAAGGGCAAAGGTAATTTAGGGTCTACATGATATCCATCTGGGAAAATAGAATGGGGAACAACAAACCCGATTATTTTGTAATTGATACATTCTTCAAAACCTTTTGGGAGGTTTCCTTTAATTGTATTTCTTAGTTTGTTGACTACTGTTTCTCTGTCTTCTGGTAGTTTACTAATATACTCGTCCGGTGTTTTTGCGTCTATGGTCATCGCTAAATTATTTACGTTTTAGCAATAGTGCAGAAATCAATGAAATAATAAATCCTATGCCAAAGACCATAACAGCCATCATTAAGAATGATAATAAAGGATTAGAAAACAATTTTTTTTCGGCTTCCAATTCGGCAAGTTTTGCTTCTAATTCATTGGCTGGCAAAGAGGCTCTTAACTGTTCTGCGGAATCGGCATAATATTTAGCCATAAAATCAGGGTTTAATAGTTCAACATAAATTACATCTAAAACCCCAAATGCAAATGCGGTGACAAGACTTATGAGCACACCAATAACCAGCCCTTTTTTAAAAGTAACAACACCTTGGTTCTCTATATCTCTATAATGTTTAATGCCAAAATAGACAAAGGTCAATGCAACAACCATTGAAACATAGCCGATGATTTCCTGTGTAGAATAATCAAAGATTGTGCCTAGAAACCATGATAAAAGAAACAAAGCACAAATGGTAATGGATCCATAAAGACCATATCGTAAAACTGTTTTTTTCAATTTTATAGTTTTAAAGTTTGTTCAAAAATAGTTTTGAAGGAAGAAAAACAACTCATACTAAAGTACCAAAATGATACTATTTAAACTACAATGCCCTAAAATGATATAATTTGAAACTCTTTGGCTCTTTGTACAGCTTGTGTTCTCCGTTTTGCATTCAGTTTCACCAAAATATTGGAGACGTGAGTTTTTATAGTGCTTTCAGAAACAAATAACGCTTCACCTATTTCTTTGTTTGATAACCCTTTTGAAATATAAACGAGCACTTCATATTCCCTATTGCTTATTCCAAGTTTCTTTATTTTCTGTGTATCAACGTCATTTTGTTGAACATGAGCTTTATGAAGACTTTTTTTGTTTAGAAATATCCCAATAAACAAAAATGTAACCGCAATTAGGGCAATTACAATTTCAATAGAAATATCACCTGAGAGATATGAATACTTGCTCAATTGAAACAATGCAAGTAGCGCTACAATTAAGCAAGAAAAAATTATAATGGTTTTCTTCACATGCTAAATTTAGCAAAATTCCGCTTTAACCTTATCCACAATGGTTTGTGCCAATTTTATTTTGCTTTCCACAGTCCATCCAGCAACGTGTGGCGTTAAAAGCACGTTTTCTGCTTGAGTTAGGTATTGGAAGGCTTTTGGCATGTTGCCGTCTGTAAAAAGATTCTCAAAAGATTTTTTTTCATATTCCAGAACATCCAATCCAGTACCTAGAATTTTACCCGATTTTAAAGCAGAAACTAAATCTTGAGTAACCACAGAAGAGCCACGGGAGGTATTTAGTAGCCAAAATGGTTTTTGAAACTTGTTGATGAATGCTGTATCCATCATTTTTTTTGTCAACTCGGTTTGGGGAACATGGAGACTTACAACATCAACTTTTTGTTGAAATTCTAGAATACCTACTTGTCTGGCATTTTCATCACCCATACCTTCAAGAATATCATAGCAGAATACGTCAATATCAAAACCGCGTAGTTTTTTTGCAAAGGCCTTACCCATGTTTCCATACCCAATAATCCCTACGGTTCTACCATCCAGTTCTACCCCTCTGTTGCTTTCACGGTCCCATTTGCCAGCGCGCACTTCCTTATCTGCCTTGTTCAACTTATTAAAAAGTGAAAGCAACATGCCCAAGGTATGCTCCCCAACGGCATTCCTGTTTCCTTCTGGTGCCGATGCCAAGAAGACACCTTTTTGTTTGGCATGATCAGTATCAATATTTTCTAATCCAGCGCCAAGTCGACCAATAAATTTCAGGTTAACCGCCTTGTCCAAAAAAGCTTGGTCCAAAGTAAACCGACTGCGGATAATAACGCCATCATATTCATGTATTTTGGCTTCAATTTCTTCTTTTGTTGAGGAGTAATCTTCGTGATTTTCAAAGCCCAACTCAGTGAATTGCTCAATAATCAAAGGATGATTGGTGTCTAGGTGCAGTACTTTCATTTTACAAAGATATGAGTTTGATAATTCTTGAATGCCACCCTAAGCGGAGTCGAAGGGAATTCTTAGTATTGGTTATAGCAAGTTTTAAGTTAGGGAAGGTAAATTTGAGTTTATCAAATTTTCGGATAATTGGTCTGTGTTTTTTTGTGCGTTACATTTCCAGTGTGTGCTGTGGATAGTTTTTCAAACAACAACACATGTACTTCTTCATTATTTTTGGTCATGGGATTGTGTTCCACGCCTTTGGGAACTACAATAATCTCACCTTCTTCTACCACTTCAGTTCTATCCCTAAATTGCATATAAAGGGTGCCTTTTATGACTTGAAAAAGCTCGTCTTCATGTTCATGGGCATGCCAAACAAATTCACCTTGTACCTTAGCCAACAATACTTGCATATCATCTACCACAGCAATTTGATGCGGATGCCATTTCTTGGTGAATTCTGCGTGTTTTTGTTTAAGGTTGATGGGTTTCATAGAATGCTTAAATTTTTGAAACAACTAAAGTATATTATTCTTTGTTAATGATTTCAATCGCTTTTTCCAATACTTTGTCTTTTCCTTCTTTAATGCCCTTAATAGTGGGTTTTACCTCAATATCAGGGATGATTCCCACTCTTTGAGTTTCTGTTCCATCAGGATAATAAACGCCAATTCCTGAAATCATGGTTCTGATGTTTCCTGGAAATATTATAGGTGATACATTACCATCTGCTCCAGCAGTAGTACTTCCAATAACCATTGCCATTGCCTGAAGCTATTGTTTCAATTTTGCCATTGCCCTTACTGGGAAAGTGCCAACGCCTTTAAATTTAGGAGGAATGGCGCTAAAAGTAAAAACGGATCAAGACCAATTGTTGTGTTTAAGCAAATATTCTAGTTAGTCTAAAG
>CAYNLI010000092.1:0-11763 GCA_964398035.1 uncultured Flavobacteriaceae bacterium
TCTTTGTGGAAAAACAAGAACAGGAGTCTTTAGAAGAAAAATAAATCTTTGCCAATCTACTTTTTTAATTGAATTAGTGCAACGAAGCATTACTACCCCAACCAGCCTTCTCTATCCAAACTACGATATTGTATGGCTTCACTAATATGGTCTCCACTGACTTCTTTGGTGTTTTCCAAATCAGCAATGGTACGTGCTACTTTTAAAATACGGTCATAAGCACGTGCAGAAAGATTCAATCGTTCCATGGCGTTCTTTAATAACTCTTTGGAGGCATCATCCAGTTTACAATACTCCCTAATTTGCTTGGTGTTCATTTGTGCATTATGATGAACAACCTGCCTGCCTTTTGGCAGTTTTTCCATTTCTAAAAAACGTTGGGTCTGTATCTCCCTTGCAGCGGTCACACGCTTTCTAATTTCAACGCTGCTTTCTCCTTTCCTATCTTCAGAGAGCTTTTCAAAAGGTACTGGTGTTACTTCTATATGAATATCGATACGGTCCAACAATGGACCCGATATTTTGCTCAAATACCGTTGCATTTCCATGGGCGAAGACGTTACAGGAGCATCTGGATCGTTAAAATACCCACTTGGACTGGGATTCATACTGGCGACCAACATAAAACTACTGGGATAGGTAACCGTAAACCTAGCACGGGAAATAGTCACTTCCCTATCTTCCAAAGGCTGTCGCATTACTTCCAGCACACCACGTTTAAACTCTGGCAACTCATCCAAAAACAAGACTCCGTTATGGGACAATGATATTTCTCCCGGCTGCGGGTATGCTCCGCCACCTACGAGGGCAACATCGCTTATGGTATGGTGTGGACTACGAAACGGACGTTGGTTCATTAACCCCATATTCTTTACCTTGCCCACCACACTATGAATTTTGGTTGTTTCCAAGGCTTCGTGCAAGGTCATAGGTGGTAAAATGGAAGGTAATCTTTTGGCCAACATTGTTTTTCCCGACCCAGGCGGACCTATCAAAATAATATTATGCCCTCCTGCCGCTGCAATCTCCATGCAACGTTTAATGCTCTCTTGCCCTTTTACATCAGAGAAATCAAACTCAGGAAAATCCAGACTTTTATAGAATTCTGCTCGAGTATCTATAATGGTACGTTCTAATTCGACCCCTTTATCAAAGAAATCGATTACTTCTTTAATGTTTTCAATTCCATAAACTTCCAAATCACTTACTATAGCAGCTTCTTTGGCATTTGCTTTAGGAAGAATAAAGCCTTTAAACCCTTCTTCCTGTGCTTTTATAGCTATGGGCAAAGCTCCTTTTATGGGTTGTAAACTACCATCTAGGGAAAGCTCTCCCATGATAATGTACTTTTCTATATGCTCTGATTCAATTTGTCCTGAGGCCGACAGAATTCCCAATGCTAAAGTAAGGTCATATGCAGAACCTTCTTTGCGCATATCTGCAGGAGCCATATTTATGGTAATTTTCTTTCCCGGAATTTTATAGCCATTGTTTTGTAATGCAGCGGCTATACGGTAATTACTTTCTTTAATGGCATTATCTGGCAAACCTACTAAGTGGTAGCCAATTCCTTTATCGATATTAACCTCAACGGTTATGGTTTCGGCTTCTACGCCAAATACCGCACTACCATAAATTTTTGTAAGCATGCATTATTTTTCTGATGGACTAAAAATAAGTAAAGACTCGGCAGTTTCAATAATCTCTTCTTTATTCATCATCATTTTTCTGAATTCTCCATTCACATACATTTCTGCTTGGTCTTCATAATGGGGACTAAAAGGATTTCCTGATTGTCCTGTTGGTAAAATACTTATACTGTTTTCTACATCGGAAAAATCTACCACTCTCCTTGTAGATGGTCCTGAACTAACCTTGTACCTTCCTGTTCCGTCATATGTAAAAGCCATATTATTTATAACCTCTCTTGAACCCTCTATTGAGAACGGTCCCACGTTAAAGAAAGAACGCAGCGCAGCTACTTGTCCTATTGGGTGGCCATGTTCTATGGTATGTGCCTTGTTCCATGTCCATTGCGCAATATTGCCTCCAAAATCATTTTTTAAAGATTCCATAGTCTCAATATAGGATGCATGGACAATATCCTGTATGGTTTCATCAATATCTTCTGTATTTACATTGTCCCACCAAACGGAATTGTTGTTTTCCATCATAGGAGCTATTAAGCGTTTAAGAAAATGTGTTGACATAAACTGTTTGAACATTTCTTCTCCTAATTCATCTTCAAAAGTGTTCTTTAACACATAATAGAGCCATCTAGTATATACCAATGCTTCTACACTGTTTAAAGAATATTCTCCCTGCCATAAACTTAATTTATCAAGTAAAATCAATTGTTCATCTACCAACTCCTTTACTTTCACTTTATTGAATAAATTAAAAAGTACTCTTGGATCAACCGATGAAGTAACATCTGTAATCATCTCACTTACAGCATTCTTGTCCCAATCATTTTTAGGTGCCAACAACTGTACTATTCGTTTTGCCCTGTTCTCTGGTAGATAGTATCCTGGGTACAACATACCAGCAATGGAATCTGGTTGGTTATTGGCAGAATACACATAGTTCCATGGCGGGTTGATCGACTGTGGGTTTTCAGAGAAATCCAAATAACGAACTGGTTCTTGATTTCCACTTGCTCCATCCAAAATAAACTTGGTATGTGTGCTATCTGGCATTTGGTATAGTTTTGCACTGGCAAACCACGCTACATTGTTCTCTGCATCCCCATACATTATATTTAAGCCTGGAGCATGTAGATTTGGCAATGCCTTTTTAAACTCCTCTAGGTTATCCGCATGGGATATATCACAAATAACATTAAGCACCTTATTCTCTATCTTAGGATATATCCAAGACATACTAATAGGCTCTTTCCCTGTAATCTGATTGGCAATTCCATTCAACACAGGTCCATGATGGGTTTTCTTATAACTAAATACCACATCTTCACCATCTTTCACTTTTATGGTTTTGTTTACTGTTTCATAGTTTTTCCATCCACTAGCAGTTTTATATTGGGTACTGTCTTTAGGGTTTGTTTTTTCATAATAGAAATCTATGTCATCATTCTCAAACATAGTAAGTCCGTATGCCACTTTTCTATTGTGCCCCAATAACGGAAAGGGAAATCCCGCTAAGTAATATCCGTATTTCTTGTAAGTAGGTGTACTGAGGTGTGCTTCATACCAAACCGAAGGCTGTGCAAAACCAATATGTGGATCGTTAGCAAAAATCACTTTCCCGTTCTTGGTTTTTTCTGGGGCGATAACCCAACTGTTACTTCCTTCAAATTGAGGAATTGGCAATCCGTCCAAAGCACCACTTACCATTGCCATAACATTTCCCAATAATGAGTCTGATGGTTGTACATTGTGGTTTTTTATAAAAACAGTGGATGGGTTTGCATCTATTTCCAAATCCATTAAATATTCCACTCCCAATTTATTCTTGATATCGGTCAACAAAGGATCCGTTTTATGCGCCATCGCAAAACTAAAAGCCATATAACCAATGGTATTGTATACATCTTTAAGAACAAAAGCTTGTTTCTCTATACCGGTAAGGTAGAATTCTATAGGTGTTGGGCCTTCTTCAATAAATTGATTGACACCATCCAAATAAGCCTCAGACAACTGTACCATTTTACTGTTGCTGTCCAAATTTGCCACAGTCTTTACAGATGCGTCATCTATCCCCAAGGAAAGGAAAAACTTATCTGTATCCAATAAATCTTTTCCAAAAACTTCTGAAAGTCCGCCTTTACCAATTCTACGCAACAATTCCATTTGCCATAATCTATCTTGGGCATGGACATATCCTAGTGCCCTGCTAACATCTAGTTCATTCTCTGCATAAATATGTGGAATGCCGTAGGTATCATAATATACCTTGACCTCTTTGGTTATATTGGATAATTCTTTTTTTCCTTCATAAGTTGGTTTTAGTGTGCCAATAAATATCCATGCACCTATGACCAACAATAAAATAAGGATACCTATTATCCCCAACATTTTTTTAAGCTTCTTCACAGTTTGATTCGTTTAAAACTTAAAGATAGTTCTTTTTAGAAATAAAAATAACCCAAAGAATCATTACTCGTTAAACACGCTAGAACAAGCTACTCTTTATAGCGTTCCAAGCCTTTTTCCAGCCAATTTTTGTATGTATCCGTGTCTGCATACTGGATAGAGGAATTAAGCACTTCCATCTCTGGGGACAACAGTACATAAAAAGGCTGTGATGCCGCATTAAAATTTAAGGTTTGGAAGGTCCCCCATTTTTGACCAATGGTCTCTATGGCCTTTACACGACCAGAATCATATTTAAAATCGAATTGTTGGTCTTTTGGCAATTCCTTTCTATCATCCACATAAAGGGAAATCAATACGTAATCATTGTTTATCAATGTAAACACATCTGGCTCACTCCAAACATTTTCTTCCATTTTACGACAATTGACACATGCCCATCCTGTAAAATCTAATAAAATAGGCTTATTGACTTGCTTTGCGTGTGCCACACCAGCTTCAAAATCTTTAAAGCAATCTATTCCTAAAGGGCAGTCATTTTCTTTAGCTGCTACAGTATAAAAATCCGGAGGTAAAAATCCGAATAATTTTAAATTCAATACATTCAACACACCCAAAGTAAGGTATGCAGCAAAAGCAATAGAAAGCAACCCTCCCAGTACTCTGGTAATGGGCAGTTTCTTTTTGGGTCCGTCATGTGGGAATTTTATGATCCTGAACAGGTAAAGTGCCAATAGCACAAAAATCATGATCCATATACCAATGAAAATTTCTCTTTTAAGAATCCCCCAATCTCCTACCAAATCTGCATTGGACAAAAACTTAAAGGCCATTGCCAGTTCCAAGAATCCAAGAACAACTTTAACCGTGGTCATCCAACCACCAGATTTTGGCAATGAATTAAGCCATGCAGGAAACAATGCAAACAATGCAAAGGGCAAGGCCAAAGCCACACCAAATCCCAACATACCAGCAGATAAGTTTGTTGCTACATCACCATCTGCCAAAGCAGTACTGCCCAACAATCCACCCAAAATAGGGCCCGTACAGGAAAATGAAACTATGGCCAATGTCACTGCCATAAAAAAGATGCCAATTACACCTCCCGCTTTTGTAGAAGCATCATCCATTTTATTGGCCCAAGAACTAGGCAGGGTCAACTCATAATATCCAAAAAAGGAAAAGGCAAAGAACACGAAAATCAAAAAGAAAAATACATTGAGCCAAATATTGGTGGCTATTGTATTTAGTATTTGGGAATCCACCGAATCAAATAAATGAAAGGGAAGGCTCAATAAAAAATAAATGACAACTATAAAAAACCCGTATAATACGGCATTTGCAATCCCTTTGGATTTTGTCTTGGACTGTTTTGTAAAAAAGGAAACTGTCAACGGAATCATAGGAAACACGCAAGGTGTCAATAAAGCAATAAGCCCCCCTAAAAAACCAAGCCCAAAAATGGTCCATAACCCAGAACCTTCACTAGCAACATCCTCTATACCTTCGTTCAGACGTTCTTTATGTTTTAGATCCAATACCATTGCATCACTTAAAGACTTACTGGTATTATCAATAATCTTTTCCTCTAAAACTACTGCTACTCCGCTTAAAGAAATATTAAAATCGTACTCTTTGGTAAAACAAACTTCTTTACATACTTGATAAAATAGATTTACATCTATCCGGTCAACATCAGGTTTTAATAATTTTATTTTCTGAGTAAAAACGGCAACATCACTAAAGAACGTTTCATCTACTTCAAAAACATCGCTGAACTCGGTAGTGGTTTTACTTTCTGTAGTTTCTCCTATCAATTCATAATCCTCACCAGCTTTAGCATACATAAGTTCACTTGGCAAAGAGCCTCCATCTGCTGAATACTGGGAATATACATGCCAATCTTTTAAAATTATACCCGTAAAGACCAGTTCATACTCGGTATCAGAAATTTTATTTACCTCTTGGGACCATGCTACTGGGTCATCTTCAGTCTGGGCATTACTAAAAATAGCAGTAAATAAAAATAGAAGGACAACTAATATATTTCTTATCACTTTAGTATAAATTTTAAAATTGATTTTGTTTTATCAGTCACTTTAAAACGATTGTCTGCTCGTTTACCAAATATCCATACAATATCATTTCCTGAACAGAGCAGCCATTGTTTTTCTTTAGAAATAAGGCTCATTTTTTCGTCTTTATAGAACTTGGAAAGCTTCTTCTTCCCTCCCATTCCCAATGGATAAAAATAGTCGCCTTTTTTCCATTTTCTTATCGTCAATGGATACTTTAACGTTTCTTTATCTACATAAAGTATGTCTTTGCCCATTTCTGTCACCTTGTTCGCATCTTTTATTGATAACTGAACAGGTGCATTGACCAAAGTCTGGTTTTCAACTATTTCATAGACCTCATCACTAATGGGCTGTAATTGTTGTAATAAAAGAAATGCTCTGTTTTTTAATAATCGGTGCGTTTTAGAATACACTTCTTTACCGCTCATACCAGACAAAAGCCCCAAAACATCGTTCCATTCCGTAAAGCCATAGCTCTTGAACAATCCATGTAAATACCCTTCAATTGGGTCTAACTTTTGAAGTTGTGCAATTTCAATTTTTATGACCCCATCTTCTTCTTTTAAAAGCTCACCTTTTATCTGAATGATATGATTTTCTGATAAAGCAGCCGTTTGCTCCAAATAGTTTTGTGTCTTTTCAAAATTATCAAGAAAAGTTGGATGCAATTCCTTTAGCAAAGGCACTATTTGGTGCCTTATTTTATTCCTTAAATATTTAGTTTCCTTATTGCTGCTGTCTTCTCTCCATTTTAGCTTCTCTGTTTGGGCATACTCCAAAATCTGTTCTCGGGAAAATTTCAATAAGGGTCTGGAAATCATATCTGTTTTAGACGGAATACCGGTAAGGCCATCTATTCCCGTACCTCTAGAAAGGTTGATTAAAAAGGTCTCCAAATTATCATCTGCATGATGGGCCGTTACCAGTTTGTCATACCCTTTCTCTTTCATCAACTCTTCAAACCAATCGTATCTTAATTCCCGTGCTGCAATTTGAAGTGAAACTTTATTTTTTTTAATATAACTCTTTGTGTCAAAATGGGTTAGGAAATATTTTTTATTCAAATTATTGGCAAGCTCTTTAACAAATTTCTCATCATCATCACTTTCACTTCCCCGTAAATTAAAGTTACAATGTGCTATGGAAAAGTCCAGATTGGATGCCGTGCAAAGGTGTGCCAAAACCACACTATCCAATCCTCCGCTACAGGCTAAAAGAAAAGAAGTCTCTTTTAGTTCTGGAAATTGATTTTCTATGTGTTGTTGAAATTCTTTTAGCACTGTGCAAAAATACTTAAAGTTGTTGCTGTAACCAATTCTTAACGGTTTTCAACATTTCGTCCTTACAAATATCGTAATGCAGTTCATGAAAACCACCTTCAAAAAGCAGCAATTCTGTTTTCGTTGCATTTTCATGAAAGGCCTTTGTTGCTCGGTAATCAATTATTGGATCTGCCGTACCGTGTAATAAAAGGGTGTTCACGTTTAATTGATGTGCAACTTCTATGGCCCATTCCCCAGCATCCATAATTGGGAAAGAAAACATGGGGCTCACTTTATCATGCACCAATGGATCGTTCTTATATTTCTCTACTTCCTCTGGGATTCTAGAGATTCCGGTTGGATCCAGACCAGAAGGCAATGTAATGGAAGGCCACACATTCAACATGACTTTCCCCATAGCCATTTTCCATTTTGGCGGTTCAAAGGCCAATCTTAAATATGGGCTTGTGGCTATAATTCCTTTTATTGGACTTTCTCTCCGCAAGACATAATTCAATACCAAATTTCCACCCATACTATGTCCGTAAAGAAATATAGGCATGCTTGGGAAAAGACTTTTTGCTTTATCTATCACTTTGGACAAAACATCCATTAAAGCAACATAACTGGGACAATGCCCTCTTTTGCCTTCTGATTTTCCATGTCCAAAATTATCATACAGAACCACAGCCATACCAACATCTAAAAGTGCAGGCACTACATGCTCCAAATAACGTCCAGAATGTTCTCCCATGCCATGCACCAAAACCACAACGCCTTTTATAGCATCGGGCTGGGTATATTGCCCATAAATGGAGGTGTCATTATATTGAATTGTATATTCTTGAAGCTTCATGTGTATAAAGTTATGCTTTTTCTATGTAGGTTTCAACTCCGCTCAACCAGCCATTCGTTTTCATTTTTTACTTCAACCTTCCAATACTTCCCGCATTGCCTTTGCCTTTATTAGACATTCTTCATATTCCTTTTCTGGAGATGCTTTAGCGGTTATGGCACTACCCACTGAAAAAGACACATATTCTTGGGTGGCATTGTACAGAATACTGCGAATGACCACATTAAAATCAAAATCGTTCTCAGGAGTAAAATAACCTACTGCCCCACTATACAGTCCTCTCTTGGTAGCTTCTAACTCTTCTATGATTTTCATTGCTGAAACCTTGGGAGCACCGGTCATACTGCCCATAGGAAAGGTTTCTTCTAAAATTTCAACAGGGTTCTTTGATTTTGAAACCTTGGCAACAACTGTAGAAATCATTTGGTGCACTTGATCAAACGTATATACCCTGCACAATTCTTTTACCTTAACACTGCCTTTTTTTGCGCTTTTAGAGAGGTCGTTCCGCACAAGATCTACGATCATGATATTTTCTGCCCTTTCCTTAGCATCATTCTCAAGGTTTTTTATAAGCTGCCTATCTTCTTCTTTATCCAAAGAACGCTTTGCTGTCCCTTTTATAGGCTGAGAGATTATCCTATTTTTTCTCTTCTTTAAATATCGCTCGGGAGAAGCGGACAACAGATACTTGTCCCATATTTTAACAAAGGTCGCAAAAGGAGCTTTCGAAATTTTATTAAGCTTATTATAGGTCTTCAAAGGATTTATCATTGTATCCTGAGCGTAAAATTCCTGACAAAAATTAGCTTCATAAATATCTCCACGATGAATATGGTTGAGCATTTTTCTCACACTGTTAAAATAACTGTCCTTAAAAATTCTAAGTTTTATTTTTACTGGATGTGTCTCTACAATGGGTTCTTCAATTTCATAGTTTCTTTTTAAAATCGAGTCAAAATCTGATTCCATTTCATCATCAACCATATTCAGGTACAGAAAATCCACGGTGTTTCCTGAAATGAAAACTATTTTTTTAGGTTGAAAAAAATAAAGGTCGGGAAAGTCCAATCCATCAAAATTAGTAGAAGAAAGGGTTTCCACATCATTCTTTAAATCATAGGATAAATACCCAAAAATCCAATCTTTAGTCTCGGTTTGATAGGTCAATAAATCTTCAAAAGCATTGTAATGGTCTGTCACTAAACTGGTCAGCCCATCCACGGCCAAAACACAATCAAAAGAACTGTACTTGTCTTTATGGTCATTGCTGTCCAACCAGACCACTTCATTAAACTGTTGCGCCCATTGTACAAGTGATGCTTTAAATTTTGCAACGTCAGAAACAGTAAAAGAAATTTTACTACGCAAAAAAAATGTTTTTAAAGTGAATTTATGAAAGCATTCATAGCCTTCTTATGGGTTTTAGACAATTCCATGTCTGTGATTCCTTTTTCTTCCTTAAAATTATCATAGAAAGAAGGCAATGAAAATGTTGTTGTAATTTCTGCCCCAAATCTGGGAAGCATACCTGAAACTGCTTCCAATGCACCAATTGCGCCCCTTTTACCAGGAGAAGTACCCATTAAAAGCACCTTTTTACCTTCTAAAAAAGACCTATCCAATCTAGAAAGCCAATCCAATAGGTTTTTAAAGTAGGCCGATACATATCCATTATGCTCATTGACAGATATTATAACTCCTTGTACACCTTCAATTATCTTCTTAAATGCAACTACTGAATCTGGAAATCCTTTCGTTTTCTCATGATTTTCACTATACATAGGAAATAACAAATCCGACATATTCAACAACTCTACTTCATGGGACGCTGCCAACGTAGCGGTATGTTTTACCAGTATAAAATTTATAGAGGTAGAAGAATTACTTCCTGCAAATGCCAATATTTTTGCCATGGGTTTATTTCTTTAGACGGACTAAATTACCCTAAATAACATCAAATTGCGAGGATTTTGTCTAGTTTTACGCCGCAAAAAATCCGAAACTACTCTAATACAAGTATATAAGGACAACGTCATAAAAATGAAACAAAGAATAGGTCGGTTGTATTTTATTGATGCCATGCGGGCATGGGCCATTCTCATGATGCTACAGGGTCATTTTGTTGATGGTTTGTTGGACAATGCCTTTATGGACGATACAAGTGCTGTTTATATCATCTGGAAATATTTCAGGGGCATCACAGCTCCAGTATTCTTTACCGTTTCTGGATTTATTTTTACTTTTTTATTGACCAAAGCACCACGCAAAGGTTTTGACAACCCAAGAGTAAAAAAAGGATTAAAGCGTGGTTTTCAATTACTGGTCATTGGGTATCTGTTGCGGCTTAATATTGGAAGTCTTTTAAAAGGGCAGATCTATAGTGCTTTTTATTTGGTGGATGTATTGCATTGTATTGGACTTTCATTGATTGGGATAGTAATCGTCTATTTGATTTGTTACAAAAGTGAAAAATTGGTTTTTCCTTCACTGTTACTTCTCATTAGCATACTCCTCTTTGTTTTTGAACCCCAGTACAAACCCCTAACCTATTCCTTTTTGCCCGAAGCTTTGGCCAATTACTTCACTAGGGCCAATGGTTCTGTATTTACGGTAATTCCATGGATTGGTTATACAGCTTTTGGTGGTTTTCTTTCCACACTTTTTAATCGGTTTAAAGATGCAAAATATTTGTATGTCTTTGCTATTTCCCTTTCTGCCCTATGTGGCCTATGGCTTATTTTTTATTCCTCAGCATTCTTTGTGGATATGGAAAGATGGACAGGCTTAGAACTCTTTAAGGGCATTTATTCCAATAACTACCTCTTTATACGGTTAGGTGATGTTTTGGTGGTTTTTGCCGTGTTTATGCTTTTTAAACGTTTAATGGAGTATAAGACCTTGTTAGAAATTGGCCAGAGCACCTTATCCATTTATGTGGTGCATTTTATTATTCTTTATGGCAGCTTCACAGGAATGGGTCTGTACAGATACTTTAGCTATTCCTTATCCCCTATTGTGGTTATCACTTGTGCCATCTTGTTTATGTTTGTCTGCACCATTATTGCATTACAGTATGAAAAGCATAAGGAAAGCGTTAAATATGCCATTTCTGTCACTTTTACCTATTTCTGGGAGGTACTAAAATCTTGGTACAGAATGGGATTACTACTTTTAAAAAGAAAATAAGTTTTGTGTTTTTCTACTAGAAAACTTCTCTAAACGTTAAGTCTGTTGCCTTATCGCCCATATTATCAAGTTTTGACTACATTTGAGTACAACCAATTTAATCAAACAGCTGAAAAAGCCGACCCTTTTTGCTACGCTGTCCGCTACGCTACCAACTCCCTCCCAAAGGGAAACGCAAGCCAACGGGAGTCTGCGCACAAGCTCAAAACAAACTCACAACATGAAACAAGCATTTAAGAAAAGAATTAAAAAACTAATTTTTTGGTTAATTATCATTTTTATAGTTTTATTTATTTTTAGGCTAATGTATGGATATACAAAAACCA
>CAYNLI010000093.1:0-9108 GCA_964398035.1 uncultured Flavobacteriaceae bacterium
AAATAAGCTTTTTCATTTTGGTCTGGATTTGAATTTTAAATTTAGACAAAAACATTTAAAAAAGAAGTAGATTATTAAATAGTAAAAAAGAATCCTATTTTTGGACAAATTTATTTTTTTTAAATGATAACAACAGATCAACATAAAGGTCTTATAGATCGCCTTGGTGCGTTAAGGAGGTATCTTTGACATTGATGCCAAACTTATTGAAATAGAAAACGAAGAAGAGAAAACATTGGCCCCTGATTTTTGGAACAATCCACAGGAAGCACAAGTACAAATGAAATCTATCCAATCCAAAAAAAAGTGGGTAGAAGATTATAATGCATCCTATGATTTAGTAACCGATTTGGAAATTTTGATTGAATTCCAAAAAGAAGGAGAAGTTACTGAAGAGGAAGTAAACGTACACTATGAAAAATCTCTCACTTCCATAGAGAGTTTAGAGTTTAAGAACATGCTTTCTGATGAGGGTGATGAGCTAACTGCTGTACTCCAGATTACAGCTGGTGCAGGAGGAACTGAAAGCTGTGACTGGGCCGCTATGCTCATGCGCATGTATATGATGTGGAGCGAGAAAAACGGCTACAAGGTAAAAGAGCTCAATTATCAAGGAGGTGATGTAACTGGCATAAAAACGGTTACTTTAGAGATTGATGGCGAATTTTCTTTTGGGTGGTTAAAAGGAGAGAACGGGGTACATAGATTGGTTCGTATTTCTCCTTTTGACAGTAATGCTAAAAGACATACTTCCTTTGCTTCTGTCTATGTGTATCCTTTGGTAGATGATAGTATAGAGATAGATATAAACCCTGCAGACATAGAAATAACCACAGCGCGCTCTAGTGGTGCAGGTGGGCAAAATGTAAATAAGGTAGAAACCAAGGTTCAATTGGTACACAAACCTTCTGGAATTCATATCTCTTGTTCAGATTCTCGCTCACAGCATGACAATAGGGCTACTGCACTAAAAATGCTGAAATCACAATTGTATGAGATTGAACTTCGGAAAAAAATGGAAGCCCGTCAAGAGATTGAGTCTTCCAAAATGAAAATTGAATGGGGCTCACAAATCAGAAACTATGTGATGCATCCTTATAAATTGGTCAAAGATGTAAGAACAAGTGAAGAAACTGGTAATGTAGATGCTGTAATGGATGGTAACATTGATCAATTTTTAAAGGCCTATCTTATGATGATGGGACAAAAGGAAGATTCTTGATTTTACGTTTTGAGTGTTAAAATATTAAATAGTCAATCATGATAAAGATATACCACAATCCCAAATGTAGTAAATCCCGTGAGGGTTTAACTATTTTAGAAAACTCTGGCAAGGATTTTGAAGTTGTAAAGTATTTAGAAAACATCCCGTCAAAGGAAGAATTAAAGCAAGTAATTAGTTATTTATCTATAGCGCCAGAAGATTTGGTCCGGAAGAATGAAGCCATTTGGAAAGAAAAATTCAAAGGAAAAACACTTTCAGATGAGGAGATTATAGGTGCTATGCTAAAACACCCAAAATTAATAGAGCGGCCAATAGTCATCAAAGGAAATAAAGCCGTTATTGGTAGACCATCAGAAAAAATCATTGAAATAATAAATTAGCTAGTACTAGCTAGGGAAATCACTTTAACAAACATTTAACGATGTGCGTTTAAACCTTAAAATACTTTTGTAATCCAAGTAATCGATTAAAAACATGAAAACACATAATAAATTCATCTTATTGTTCCTTTTTTTAATTATAAGTTCTTTAAATCTTAGTGCCCAATATGGTTACGGTAGTGGTGGCTATGGATATGGTAGAGGTGGTTATGGGCGTAGTGGTTATGGTAGAGGCCGTAATAGCATTCCACAAGCAGAAATGCCAGATAAAAAACCAGACCCAAAAACAGCTGAGCAAATAGTAGAGTCAGAAATGCCAAAAATTTCCGAAGCTATTGGACTAAGTGAATTTGAACAGGCTGTAGTAAGTAGCATTCTTACCACATCTATTAGAAAACGTATGGAATTGGGGATTTTAGAATTAGAGGCCGACAAAACTAAAGAAGCCCTAGAGAAAATATATAAAACACAGGATGAAGATTTAAAGGCCAGTCTTCCAGAAGAAAAATATAATGCTTTTGTAAAACTTCAAGAAGATGGCTTTAAAACCAGCAAGAAGAAGAAGAAGAAGAAGAAGAAGAAGAAAAACAAGGATTGATTAAAAGCCAATGAAGAAACTACTCCCATTATTTTTATTGATAGTAACATTAACAGTAAGTGCTCAAAGACCATCAGGACAAAGACCACAGCAAATAAGAATTACTGGGACAGTTTTAGACAAGGATAATGGTCTACCATTAGAATACGCTACTTTGGTCTTACAAAGCGTTAATAACCCTGATAGAGTTACAGGTGGTATTACGAATGTCAATGGCAAGTTTAATGTAGAAGCCTTTCCTGGACGCTATAATATAAGAGTAGAATACATTTCTTATATAGCCTACTCATTGGACAACCAACTAATACGTAGTTCAACAGATCTTGGCACAATTAAGCTAGCCATGGATGTTTCCCAATTAGAAGGAGTGGAATTAATTGGTGAACGAACCACTGTAGAGCTACGCTTGGACAAAAAAGTATATAACGTTGGTAAAGATTTAACCGTAAGTGGTGGATCTGTTACTGATGTGTTGGATAATGTACCTTCTGTATCTGTAGATGTTGAAGGGAATATTAGTCTAAGAGGAAATGAAAGCGTTCGTATTCTCATTAACGGAAAACCATCAGCACTTTCTGGACTTGGTCCAGATGCCTTAAAACAATTGCCCGCAGATGCCGTTGAAAAAATCGAGGTCATAACCAATCCATCTGCTAGATATGATGCAGAAGGAACAGCCGGTATTCTTAACATTGTTCTAAAGCAAAGTAAAACAGTTGGTGTCAATGGTTCCGTTAATACTTTTGTGGGAAATCCAGAAAATTATGGAGTATCCCTTAGTTTAAACCTTAGGCGTAAAAATTTCAATATTTTCACCAATACCTCATATCGTTATAATAACGGTCCTGGTAGTGCATTCTTTAAACAAGAAAACTTTGATGCAAATGGAAATACCGTCAGTTTTCAAGATGAAATAAGGGACAATCAAAGGGAAAGGGGAAATTTTAACACCAATATAGGGTTAGAACTTTTTATTGATGAGACAAGTAGTATCACCAATTCTTTTGGATTTAGAAAATCCAATGGCAACAATACTACAGATATAGACTTCTTTAATTTTGATGCCAGTAAAAACCCAACTATACAAAGAAATAGATATACTGTAGAAGATGAGGTCAATGAAAATATAAGATATTCATTGAATTATGAAAAAAGGTTTAATGATGATGGTCATAAGCTTGTTTTTGATTACCAGTATTCCTCTAGAATTGAAGATGAAAACTCTATCATAAACGAAATTGTTCTTGGAGAAACTACCGAGCTGCCCACAGAACAAACATTGAATGATGAAAGACGGATAAACCAATTGTTACAAATGGATTATGTATTGCCTTTTGGAAAAGACAACAAATCCCAGTTTGAATTTGGGTACCGTGGAAATTTCAACAATTTTAGAACAGATTTTAAATTTGGTGTTCTAGAAAACAACGGGGCTTTAAACAGTAATCCCAACTTTAGCAATATCTTAAATTATAAAGAACAGATAAATGCGGCGTATACACAATTGGGCACAAAACTAAATAAATTCAATGTTTTGGGTGGTCTTCGTATGGAAGCTTCGGATATTGAAATAGAACTGGTGAACACCAATGATATAAGTAATAAAAATTATGTGAATTGGTTTCCATCTTTATTTTTAGGGTACGAGTTTTCAGAAACCCAACAACTTACACTAAGTTATAGCAAAAGGTTAAGAAGACCTTGGTCACATTTTATAAACCCATTTCCATCACGAACCAGTAACACCAACTTATTTCAAGGGAATCCAGATTTAAATCCCACTTTCACCAATGCTTTTGACTTGGGTTTCTTAAAGAGATGGGATAAAATTACGTTATCAACTTCTGGTTATTACAATAGATCTACTGGAGTATTTCAATTTGTAACTCAAGAAACAGGGGAATTTGTTGAAATAGAGAACCCAGATGACCCTTCAAATCCAGTAAATGTACCAGTACAAGTACGTACACCCATTAATTTATCTACGGAAAGTAGATATGGCATGGAATTCACAACCACATATACGCCAAAAAAAAGTTGGAGATTTACATGGAACCTAAACCTTTTTCAACGAGATCTAAAAGGGGATTATACCTATGTGAATTTTCTTGATGAAGAAATAGTACAAAATTTTGATTCTGAAAACTTTACTTGGTTTACAAGATTCAGTGCAAGGTTTCCTTTGCCTGCAAAAATCAATTTCCAAACTAACTTTTTCTATAGGGGGCCATCAGAAAATGCTCAAAGCATCAACAAGGGCAGTTTAAACACCAACCTTGCATTAAGTAAAGACATTTTAAAAGACAAAGCAACATTATCTTTAAATGTTCGTGATGTATTTAATACCAGAAAAAGAGTCAGTGAAACAAGAACTGCCAATGTTTTTACAGAAAGTGAATTTCAATGGAGAAAGCGTCAAATAACATTGTCATTCTTATATAGATTTAACCAACAACAAAACCAAAGAGGACGAAACCAGCAAAGAAATGGCGGAGGAGGAGATGAAAATTTTGAATTTGAAGGGTAACAATCAAACCAACCTTTATTTTTAAACCAAAAAAAGAAGCCAAATGGCTTCTTTTTTTATTCGTTCTGTTTAGCTTTCCTAGCTTCACGTTTTTCTTTGAATATCTCTCTTATATTTCCAATCAACCAATAAGGCACAACAAAAGTCAACAAAAATATCATTAGCCAAAAACCAATGGTCAAAATAGTCAAAAATGCTAAAAATCCTAAATACTGGTCAAAATCAAACATGTAAATATCTTTTATATACACAAAGATAACTTGAAAAGATTAAATAGTGCAAATCAAAATCAAAAAAATACTGAATTCAATCATATTTTAGAGTAAATAATCTTCAAAATGGTACATTTGTTACGGGCTTATTTAACTTTTTGGTTCTATGTGAGCTCATAACAAAAAATCGACTAAAAATGAGCTTTAGAATAGAAAAAGACACGATGGGAGAAGTTAAAGTCCCCGCAGACAAATATTGGGGAGCACAAACTGAACGTTCCCGAAACAATTTTAAAATAGGCCCAACGGCTTCCATGCCATTAGATATTGTTTATGGGTTTGCATATTTAAAAAAAGCGGCTGCATACGCTAATTGTGAACTTGGTGTTCTTTCTGAAGAAAAAAGAGATTTGATAGCTACAGTATGTGATGAAATTTTAGAATGCAAGCATGATGACCAATTTCCATTGGTCATATGGCAGACAGGTTCTGGAACCCAAAGCAACATGAATGTTAATGAAGTTGTGGCCAACCGAGCACATGAACTGGCCGGTAAAAAAATTGGCGAAGGAGAAAAAACCATACAGCCAAATGATGATGTAAATAAATCACAATCCTCTAATGACACTTTCCCAACTGGTATGCACATTGCTGCATACAAGAAAATTATTGAAGTGACCATTCCCGGTGTAACACAACTACGGGAGACTTTAAATAAAAAAGTCGAGGATTTTTCACAAGTGGTAAAAATTGGGCGCACACATTTAATGGATGCCACTCCCCTGACCTTGGGTCAAGAATTTTCTGGATATGTTTCACAATTGGACCACGGATTAAAAGCATTGAACAATACATTGGAGCATCTAAGTGAACTTGCACTGGGGGGTACGGCCGTAGGAACCGGGCTTAATACTCCTGATGGGTATGATGTACTGGTAGCCAACTATATTGCAAAGTTTACTGGACTTCCTTTTATTACTGCCAAAAATAAGTTTGAGGCCCTGGCCGCGCACGATGCTATTGTGGAGAGTCATTCTGCATTAAAACAATTGGCTGTTTCCTTAAATAAAATTGCCAATGATATAAGAATGATGGCTTCTGGTCCACGTTCAGGAATCGGGGAAATAATTATCCCGGCCAATGAGCCTGGAAGTTCTATAATGCCCGGAAAAGTAAACCCTACACAATGTGAAGCGTTGACCATGGTCTGTGCCCAAGTAATGGGCAATGATGTGGCAATATCTGTTGGAGGCACACAGGGTCATTATGAACTGAATGTGTTTAAACCCATGATGGCAGCCAATATTTTACAATCTGCTCAATTGATTGGAGATGCTTGTTCTAGTTTTGATGAAAATTGCGCCTCTGGCATTGAACCCAATCACCAAGTGATAAAGCAATTGTTAAACAACTCTTTAATGTTGGTCACAGCCTTAAATACGAAAATTGGATATTATAAAGCTGCTGAAATTGCGAATACAGCTCACAAAAATGGTACTACATTAAAAGTAGAAGCCATTAATTTAGGGTATGTTACCGCTGAAGAATATGATGAGTGGGTAAAACCAGAAAAAATGGTAGGGTCTTTAAAATAATTTATTCCCACTATTGTGGGTTTAATGCTCCAACGCTTATTGCGTTGAAATATAAAAAATATTATTCTTAATGCCTCGAGGCATGTCCCAAGGTAGTTTACTTGAAAAGTTTACAAACAAAAAGGGGGAAATCAAATTGATTTTCCCCCTTTTTTATAATAGGTAGTGTTTATTCTATTTTAAAGTGAACTTAGAAGTTCCCAATAATTTCAATTTATCATCGTAAACGTTTACCATATAATTTCCTTTTTGGAAATCTCCAGATGGCTTGTCTACATAATCACATACATCTAAATTGTTGTTCTCATAGTAAAATTGTGTTCCCTTACTATATGCTACAGAAGCTCCTGCATCATTAGTTTTAGAAAAACCTCCTCCAAGAACATTACCTTGAGGATCTAAAACTTCAACATAAAACTCTCTGTCACCAGCTTCTGCAATTACATTATCAGCAACTGTAAAACAAATTTTAAATTTATCAGTACTCTTTGCTCTAGAAGTAGAAACCATTTTCCCGTTGTTTCTTTCTCTTACAGCATCTACACTAAACTTAGATAAGTTTAAAGCTGACCCTCTTTCAACGGCATCTGCCAATTGTGTATTTTGTACAACTAAAGAATCATTAAATACAGTTTGCTTTTCCAATTCAACATAAGTACTATCTCTTTGCATAGCAATTAAAGTATTAGATTGGGTCAATGAGTCTACTTGTTTCAACAATTGAACTCTTTCAGCCTTAAGAACATTTACTTGTCTTCTGTATCTAGAAAGTGAAGAAATATCAGCTTTCATAGTTTTAACAGAATCCAAATATTTAGCAATCCTGTCTCTTGCATCCACTAATTCTTCATTAGTAGCATTACTCTCCATAATAGCTTTGTCATACTCAGATTTTAGGCTATTTAAGTCTTCAACAACCAAATCTTTTTCTTGTGTAAGCAATTGAGTTGTCTTTTTCTTATCTTGATAAAGACTTACTGTGTAGATAATAGTACCAAGTAAAATTACAGCTAGTAATCCTGCCGCTACTTTTAATCCGTTATTGTTCTTTGTTTCAGTCATAATGTAATAATTAATAAAAAGTGTTCGTGAATTTTAAAAATTAGTTGTTTTGATTTTCAATTTATATACGAAGCTTTTTAACATTTGGATTTTTTAGTTAAAAAAAATAAGTATATGGAAGGTTATAGTAATTTTATATGCCACTCTTTAAATTATCTTTTTTAGAAAAACAGTATAAAATGAAAACTATGAAAAAACTATTTTTATATTAATATGTACAAGTATTGCAGTTTTAGGCTGCAAGGAAAAGGCAAAAACAACGCCAGTATTGAATTCTGAACTAGAATATAGTGCAAATGAAACTCCATCTTCTCCCAAAACAATCAATGCATCAGACATCAAAATAATTCCTATAGAACACGTCTCTACTGTGCTAGAATGGAATAATATTACCATTTACATAGACCCAGGTGCCAAATATAAAGAGATTCATAAGAATCAATTACGTTTGTTTTGATACCTCGATGGCTCTGCCTCGGGGTAGTTCATTCTCTGTCGGGTTTAATTCCCCGAGGCTTGCCTCGATTTTTAGAGGAAAGTTTGAAAACGGATGGTTTTCATTAAATAAAAGAACTGTCTTCCGCTAAATGCCTCGTGGGCTTGCCCCGAGGATTATTTACTCTGTAAAAGTGCACTTTTTAGACAGCTGGCAGCTCAAGGATCTGCACATGGCCACACAAAAAAGTGCACTTTATTTCTTTCTGCAGAAATTTCCCCCTGGCTTCCGGAGTTTTAAAAGTGCACTTTTCATTTTAATGTGAAATATTTGCTATTCCAGAGGAAAAGGAACCCGATTTTTAAGCAGCGCTTAAAGCATGATGTTTTAATTCTACTAATCTAATGACCATTTTATCCCATTTTTGGTTTGAAGCCAATAGACCTCAAATAGCAGGGTAAATTTCATTTGGGTATTCCTGGGGAATAATGAATAGATTTTTATGGCCAAAACCCGATTGATAGTAATAGGGCAGATAGATTAGGGGGATGCATTTCTGCATCAAACCTCTCTTTATACTTCTTGCGTAAAGTGCTAGTATAACACATGTTAAAATATTATTCTTACCTTTACAAGGTATTGTCTTACGACAAAAATGTATTATTTTATGGCAAATTTGAATTCATATAATATTCCACTAATATCAAAAACCAAAAAAAAATGAAAAAAACTTTACTCATAATTATTTAGCTTTTGTTTATGTGCCGTTTTAAGCGCACAAAAAACCAATATCCTTCAAAATTTATTTGAATTTTCAGAGCCATTGTCTGGTATAAATTCAAAAGGAAAAAGTAAATCACTTACTGGTAAAATGTCAACGAGAATGAACAATCCTATGAACCTTGAGATTCGAAGGGTAAATTTCATTAACATAGGACAACTTGCCAGCGCAAAAGGTATGGATAGTTTAAGTCCAGAATATTTAAAAATAAAAATCCCAAAGCGAAAGAAGAAGAAGAAGAAGAAGAAGAAGAAGAAGAAGAAGAAGGGATACATAACGGTAACCGCAATAC
>CAYNLI010000093.1:9208-11752 GCA_964398035.1 uncultured Flavobacteriaceae bacterium
AAGAAGAAGAAGAAGAAGAAGAAGAAGAAGGGATACATAACGGTAACCGCAATACCAAAACAAATTGAGTCATATGCGGATGGGAATTATCTATATTCAGCAGAACTCGTAAGGGGAAAAAACAATAAAGGAACATTATTGTTTAATCACCAAAAGGGTAAGAATTTTGGGTCTATGACTTTTGGGAAACGTGTTTTCATAATTGAATCTAACTCAGATGGAGACTATCTTATTGAGATTGACAACAAGAAACTGGACAACGAAGCTGCCTGTGGTACGGATTTGGTGCCAGCAAAGGAAAAATCAAAATCATCAGCAAATAAGAATACCACAAATAATTTAACAGCTAGAAATGGGGAGAACTGTAATGTAAGAGTTCTTGTTCTTTTTACGGACAATGCAGATGCCGTTTCCAATCCTCAACAGTTAGCAACTACATTAATAGCGGAAACAAATTCAGCCTTACAAAACAGTAGAATTTTTTCTAATAATCTTAGGTTCACCCTTGTTGGAACACAAAGAATCGTTTTTAATGACAGAGGTGACGCTTTACAAAGATTTCAGGCTGGAAGAAACAATGCACAAGTTAGGCAGTTAAGGGGTCAATTTCATGCGGATTTGGTAATCATGTTAACCGATGGGAATTGGATTAGTGCTTTTGGAACTACCTTCGGGGTGTCTTCTCTTAATGATTTTAACGACCCTGTTGATGGCTATTTTGCGACGGTAGAAGCAGATGCCGGGGGCTTTACCTTCGCCCACGAAGTCGCCCATAATATGGGGGCAAGACACGATACAGATACAAGAGTCCCTGGAGGACAGGGGAATTTATTTTTACCCCCTAATCTAAGTGCAACCGCAAAGGGTCATTCGTGGTATAAAAGAAATTGTTTTTTCTGCCAAAAATTATACAGAAAGAGTGTTCTTTCAGTCAGAGGCACTAGAGGGATACGTCAACCTTATTACTCTAACCCTGCCGTTAGGCTGAAAGTAAAGCTAGGGACAATACGGGAACTACAACACGGAATAATTTTCAACAACTTGTAAATGGAGCACCTATTGTAGCTGCATATGACCCTTTCCAAGAATTAACAATTTCTATAACAGGTCCTTATTCTGTTAATGTTGGTTCCTCATATACCTTATTAGCAAACGTTAACAATTGCCCTGGAACGACATATAGATGGGAAAGAAGCTATAACGGTTTTTCTTATTTTAATGCAGGTAGTGGAACATCGGTTAGTACTTACGCTGTTCCCTACAATGGAGATAGAACATATTACAGATTGACGGTTACTTGTTCAGATGGGCAAGCTAGAACTGTATTTAGAACTGTATATATAAATGGTGTAAGTGGAGGAGGCCCATTTTTTGCCAAATCTGAAATAAACGTAGATTCCAATGTATCAGTTGAAGGTCCCAATGTTGAAAACATTGGTGATATGGTTGTCTATCCGAACCCTGCGGAAAACGAAGTATTTATTACAACCAATTTCCAAAAAGAAAGTAATATTGAGGTAAGAGCTATCAAAATTCTAAGGGGCGGAAAGGGTAAAAAGATTTTTAGCGGAAAATCATTTATTGGACCGGGAGAATTAAGACTAGATGTTACGAATATGGACCAAGGACTATATCAATTAGAAATGTACGAGAACGGAATAAAAGTATTGTCCAAAAGATTCCTGATTTCCAGATAGAAATTAATAGTATAATAATTAAAAGGGTTGCCCATCGCAACCCTTTTAATTAATTTGCATCTTAGATGCAGCAATCATAATCTCCAATGAAAAATATCTTTTTAATAATGCTTTTATTATTATTTCTTGGATGTAGCAAGAAGAATAAAGAAGAATTGATTCAATGCCCAAACCCTATTGGTAATCTTCAGGCAGATTTACATAATGCGTTTACTTTTGAGTCACGATTTACAACATTTCAAAACGTAGGTCAGGATATGATACTGATTAAATCTGAATCGGCAAGCATAGATTGCATTCTCACGGGTAGTCTTTTAATAAATTTGGAAAAACAAATTGGGGAGCAGGAGTTGTTGCAATTTACAGCTGATGGTACGGAAGGGCCAGGGGAAACCCAATTTTTTGATATTGATGACGATGTGATTCTTGGTAGGTTCGAATTATTGGAAGAAGAAGATAATAATGTTATGGAAATAACTTCTTTAAACGAAAACAGTATCGAGGGAACTTTTTCGGCAACATATGTTCATGATGCGGGATCAAATCAGTTTACCCAACTTCCTGACACCTTGAGGTTCGTAAACATTTCCTTTAGAGCTGAGCTTTTAAATTAAAATAGATCTAGAGTCTAAACGTTTTCGAGTTCACCCAGTTCTTTGTGTTTTTTAAATTTATGAACATTATTATAAGTTATGAGTCTCCCCAACATTGTTTTCGAGCAAAACGGATTCCCATCCGAAGCGATATTATCGATAAGGTTGAATATTCATAAATTGAAATTACTTACTAACTGACTTTCAACAAAAAGGCGGACAAATTTTCTAAGACCTATGCTACATATTTAAAT
>CAYNLI010000094.1:0-11050 GCA_964398035.1 uncultured Flavobacteriaceae bacterium
CAATAATTGCCTTTAGTTTACGATATACTTGTGATTCACTTAAATGGAGTTTAAAAGCTAATTGTACAATGACACCTCAGGCTATCATCCCAAGATGTCATTGTAATCAAACAATATGAAAATTTATTCCACGCTAATATTGTAATACTTGCATACAGCATAATAATCGTTGATATCAACACCAGCATCAGATAAATCTGTAAGTACGTTTTTTCTGAAATTTAGTTTTGTAGATTCACTTTTTCCATTTCCACTAGTAAGTATAACGTTACTAGGTTCAATAACCACCACCTTAGCTTGTCCTACAACTGGACGTGTTTGATCTACAACATCGTTAAAATCATAGACTCTGACAAAATACCTGCCCACATCATAAAACCCCTTATAGTATCCGCCAACTGCTTGATTTCCATTCGCAGAATACCAAATATTACCTTCTTTTAAATATCCTAATATTAAATAATAATCAAATGCATCTTGTGTAATATTGGATGAATTTAAAGTCATTAAGCCAGCAGATGCCCAGGTAGGGTTTAGAAAGATTGTAGTTTCAACATTTGCATTGCCATCAGTACCATTTGTACCGTTTGTTCCATCAGTACCGTTTGTTCCATCAGTACCGTTTGTTCCATCAACCCCGTCTGTACCGTTTTGCCCAGCAATTCCTTGTTCTCCCTGAAGACCTGTAGTACCATCTGACCCGTCTTCACCATCTTTAGAACAAGATGTTAATACTAAGCCGAAAATTAATAATCCATGTGCTAAAAATTTCATAGTTGTTTTCATAATTTTTGTTTTTTATTAATTATGGTACAATGATACTTTTGCGTTTAAAAAATTATCAGGAGTATTCTTTCAAAAACATGGAATATTTGTGCATTGTTAAAAAAAGTATGTGCTATTCTTGCATATGACAATGAAAACCCGAAGCAATTTATTGAGAGATAAGTGTTTACACATTGCATAGGACACAATACTCATTTTTGATATAAATGGATCTTTTTATCTCATAAAATAGATAAAAATTAGTATTGGGTACTGGTATTAAAATTCTGGACGACAATAATTATAGGGAAATACAAACTATACATTTTATGTTTCGCTAGGAGCAAACCCAAATTCTTCTTTAAATGCCTTGCTAAACCAAGATGGGTCGTTAAAGCCAACTTCATAGGCTATCTCTGAAACGGTTTTGTCTGTAGTTTGGATAAGTTCTTTTCCTTTTTGCAAGCGAATGGAACGAATAAATACTGCTGTTGATTTATCTGTAATTGCCTTTAGTTTTCGATATACTTGGGAATCACTTAAATGCAGTTTAAAAGCTAATTGTACGGTTCCAAAATCAGAGTCAGAAATATTTTCCTGAATAAGTTGTATTGCTTTCTGTAGAAATTTTGTTTCGGGAGTAACTTCACGTTTTTTAAGCAGTTGATTAAACCCATTGTTTTGAAATTTGCTCAACAATTTTTTTCGCAAGGAGACCAATTGATCTAATCTGGTAAACAATTCTGCCTTTACAAAAGGTTTTGCCAAATAGGCATCTGCACCATGAGAAAGTCCTGTTAACCTGTCTTTAATAGTTGCCTTGGCTGTTAACATGATAATGGGAATATGATCCGTAAGCTCATTTGACTTTAGTGTAGCGCAAACCTCAAACCCATCTTTGCCGGGCATCATAACATCACTTATAATAATATCTGGAATGTTTTTTAATGCCATTTCTATACCAACAATTCCATTTACGGCATGTATGGTCTGGTACTTATCTTTAAGTGAGGTTCTTAAATAATGTGCTACATCTTCATTGTCCTCTATAATAAGTACCAAGGGCAGTTCTGTGTCATCATTCAAAAGAGGGAATGTAATATCATTCTTTGAAGAGGGTTCTGAAATACGGGTTTCTACTGTTATTTTTGCCTCTATTGTTTTAACGGCCGCATGGGTCACCGGTATTTGAATAGTGAACGTACTGCCTTTTCTTGGGGTGCTTTCCACAGCTATAGTTCCGTTCATTAATTCTGTAAACTCTTTGACCAAAGAAAGCCCAATACCAGTTCCTTCCCCTTGTCTTGTGGATGAATTATCCACTTGATAAAACCGATTAAAAAGATTGCCCATCTCTTCTTCAGCAATCCCTATCCCACTATCTTTTATTTTAATAACAAAATACTTGACATCCTTCTTATTTATTTTATTGAGATGAACCACTATTTTACCGTGTTCTGGAGTGAATTTTATGGCATTGGAAAGTAAATTAGAAATAATGGAAGACATTTTATTGGCATCAAAATCCATTTCAAGGTCTTCTATTTCCGAATACACCGTAAGGTTTATTTTTTTGGTCTCTGCCAAGGAATGGAAACTTTCACTCAGGTATTTTACAAAGGGTACTATATTGGTCTGTACCAAATGTAGTTCCATGGTGCCACTTTCCAATTTTGCAAGATCCAACATTTCATTGACCAGTCGCAACAGTTTTTTTCCATTACGCTTGATCATTTCTAGCGATTTTTCTATGCCACTCAATTTCTTGCTTTCCAAGGTATCGGCCATTCCAAGAATTACCGTTAAGGGTGTCCTGAACTCATGCGTAATATTAGCATACAACTGAGTTCTTGCATCGTTGAGCTGTACTAATTTTTCCGTTTGCTGATTTAGCAATTCATTTTTTTGCTGGATTTCAATGGTACGTTCTTTTACAATATCTTCTAGATTTTCATTTTTACGTAGCAATTCCTTGGAACGGTATTCAGATATGCCCATAAATGCTGCAATACCAAGCAAACCATATATAAGATACATCCACCAAGTTCTGTACCAAGGAGGTAAAATGGTAAAGACATAGCTATCTTCTTTTCCTATATGGTTAAAAACATTTCGTGAACGCACTTTAAAACTATAATCCCCTTCTGGTATGTTGGTATAGTCTTTTTGGGTTTCTGATGTCCATGATGACCAATTTTCATCGAACCCCTCTAAATAGACTTGAAATTGATTTTGAGATTCGTTATCAAAACTTGTAGCTGCATACTCAAATCGAAAAGCGTTTTCTTTAAATTGAATTGGTTTATTTTCATGGTTCGTTTTTTCTCCATCAAATAACAAAGAATCATTTTGATAAGTAACTTTTCGAACATGAGTATTGAAATCTTTTTTGCTATTGCCTTCAATAGTAAGATCATGGCGAACAATTCCTCCACTTCCTCCATACCAAACAATGCCGTTTTCTTCTGAGAAAAGTGAAACTCCAACATCTTGTGATATACGTTCATTATCTATTTTTTCAATGCTATACGTGTTGTTTAATTGTCTAACAGCCCTAATTTTTGAGTTATTTTCATCTTCTTTATTTAGCTTTGCAGCCATCCAAATAGTACCATTACTGAATTCTTTTTTTACTGATATTTTTCCTGACAACCCAAATAACTTTCCAAAAGATGGATTCTCAACAATACTGTCTAATGCTTCATTATATTTATAGACATTATTATTTATATTAAATAGAACTTCTCCCTTAATAAATTTTAAAAATAACCAACCCTTTGGTAGTTCTCTGTTTGCTTTAAAATGTTTTACTGTTGGGTTTTGAATATTTTTTTTATCAAAATTGACTTTCCAGACACCGTCTGTTTGTGATTCTAACCACAAGTTGCCATTGGCATCTTCAACAATTTCCCTTATATCATCTTTAATTCCATTTATTCTGCCATCATCTATCCAATTCCCATTCTCATATTTTAGTGAGGCCAAACCGTCAATAAGCCCAATAAAAATACGATTGAGATTATGACGTGAGCGAAATAGGGCAGAACTGGCATAATTGAATTCTTTGACAATTTTATGGTTTACAATAATATGTGTGCCAGCCCGTGAAGCAGAGAATAAGCTATCATTTATTGCCATAAAATAGAAAGCTTGAGATAATCTTTTTTCATTAAAAGAATAATCATTGATTAATTCAAATGCATTGGTTTTCTTAATATTATTTACAGTATTAAGAGATAAAACGCCCTTATAATTAGCAATATATAGTTTATCTTGATGTTTATATATTCTATTTACATACCCATCTATTCCATGTCGTTCATCAAAAATAGAATATGGTGAAAGTATTTCTACCCTTGAAATCCCATCATAAGTTGCCAGCCATAATCCATTTTGATGATCCTCGAACATATTTACGATTGTGTTATCTATAAGTCCGTCATATTTATCTATTATTTTGAGAAGACCCCCATCAGCATCTAATATTACCAGCCCTCCTTTTTGTGTGCCAACTGCATACCACCCGTTGCTCAGTTGTATTATACTGTGGCCATTATTATTACTTAAATACTTGGTTGACTTAAGGCTAAAGGGAATAAGGTTTTCATCTTTATATATAAATAAGCCATTAAATGTGCTAAGTATCAATAATTGGTTTCCTTTATATGATAAAATATCTGATATGTTTTTAATACCAATATTGGCAGTATTAACGATCTTCTCAAAATTGGAATCAACTAGTATTTCAATTATAGTGTTATTGCTTACACTATGAATTTTATTATTTATATTTTTTATAAAGTTTATTCCTTTCTTATTTGCTTTTATGATTTCAAAATCACTACCATTCCATATAAATACTTTCTCCTTAGAATGGAAGTAAACATTAGTATTTACAATACTAATGTTATAAACCATTTGAAACTCTTGATTGATTTTTGAAAGGTGCTTTTTTAAGGAGACAAAGTGTAGCTTACCTAAAATACCAGCTTCTAGATACCCTAAATCATTAAAGCCTCCAACATAAATTTTATTTTTGTTTACCGCTAATGAAAAGGCAGTTCCATAATTAGGTAACTTAATAAGCCTCCAATTAACACCATCATATTCTAGAACACCTTCAGCATTACCAATATATATAAAACCTTTTTCGCTTTGAACCACACCAAAATTTTGAGTATCAGCAGCGTAATCATCTGCTGAGTAATTTTGTATGTAAGGCAACCCCGTTTCGCTGTTAGAAATAGAAAAGAGAACTGTTTTTTCTTCTTGCGCTGTTAAGGAATAAAAGGATATAAAAAAGAAAAAAAACAAAGAAAAGTAACTATACATCATATTCTAACAACTAGTTTTGGTATTGCTTACGGCGCTTAATATACAATGAAATGATTATTTCAAATTAATTTAATGTGTAAAGTGTTTAAAAAAATACATAAATAACAATATAGCTTGTTAAATTCAATATTATAAATACAAAATGCCACATGTTATAAAACACAATGTATCTTTAGCAATCAATAATTTTCTCTATGAGCAAAAGAGCCTTGAAAAAGTACTTGTCCGAATTAAAAAAGAAAGAAATTGAAGAACAATTGATGGATTTGTACACTCGCTTTCCTGTAGTAAAGGAATATTACGATTTTGTTTTTAATCCCAAAGAAGATAAACTGATACAAGCTGCTAAGATTAAAATATCAAATGAGTACTTCCCCATAAAACGAAAAAAAGCAAGAGCAAGAAGGTCTGTGGCTCACAAATATATAAAGCATTTTATTAAACTAGGGGTAGACCCTCATTTAGTGGCAGATATTATGTTGTATAACATTGAAATTGCACAAACTTTTGAGGAAGGAAAAAACGTACCAGATGCTTTTTATAAAAGTATGCTCAATTCTTTTTCTGAAGCAACACATTATATCTCTGTAAATTCTATTTTACCAGAATTCAAAGAAAGAATCCGTTTTATTTATGAAACCGTTCAAAAACAAGAATGGCTCTATCTAGAAGAATTTTCCAGAGCACTGGATATATTGGATTAATTTGCTTCGGAATCACATTATCGTTATTTGATACGATAATTTCTCTCTCAATATTTCATTAAAGGATAAAAAACTTCTAATTTAGCTAGGTTTACTTTTTTAATACCAAACAATTAATTTTCTAATTTGGAACTACAAAAAGAACATAAAGAAAAAGAACTTTATGACTATCAATTAGAGGATCTGAACACCATTTTTAAGTGTTTGGATCAATCTGACGATGATATCAACCTTCTATATCAATTACCCACGGGAGGAGGAAAAACAGTTGTGTTTTCTGAAATAGCCAAAAGGTACATCACCACAAAGAAAAAAAAGGTTGTGGTACTTACCCATAGGATAGAATTGAGTATGCAGACTTCAAAAATGCTGACCGGGTTTGGGGTAAAGAATAAAATAATAAACAGTGAGGTAAAAGAGTTTGAGGACCAAAACGAGTACATGTGCTTTGTGGCCATGGTAGAAACACTCAATAACAGGTTACAGGAAGATAAAATTGAAATAAAGGATATTGGCTTGGTCATTATAGATGAAGCCCATTACAATTCCTTTAGAAAGCTTTTTAAATATTTTGAAAAATCCATTATACTGGGTGTTACGGCCACCCCTTTAAGCTCCAATATAAAACTCCCCATGAAGGACAATTATAAAAAATTGATTGTTGGGGAATCTATTAGTTCGTTAATCAATAAGAGTTTTTTGGCAAAAGCCAACACCTATAATTATGATGTTAGCCTACGTGGTTTAAAACTTGGTATAAATGGAGATTATACCGTAAAATCATCCGAAGAGCTTTATGGCAATAACAGTATGTTGGGCAAGCTTGTTACTTCTTATGAAGAACTGGCAAAAGGCACAAAAACTTTGATTTTCAATAACGGTATCAATACCTCCAGATATGTGTATGAAAGTTTAAAAAAAGCTGGTTATAACGTACGGCATTTGGACAATAAGAACAGTGCTTCAGAACGTAGAGAGATATTGGATTGGTTTTCCAACACCCCAGATGCTATTTTAACATCTGTAAGTATTCTTACCACTGGTTTTGACGAGCCAAGTGTAAAAACCATTATTCTTAATAGGGCTACCAGATCATTGACCTTATATTTTCAAATGATTGGTAGAGGTTCTAGGATTTTGCCAAATAAAAGTGATTTTACAGTAATAGATCTTGGGAACAACCTTGCCCGCTTTGGCATGTGGGACGCTCCAATAGATTGGCAAGAGATTTTTCATTTTCCAGATTTTTATTTGGAGAACATTAAGAACGATGAGGATATTGAACGAGAGTTTATATATGAAATGCCTACCAAACTCAGGGCGTTGTTTGAAAAATCTAAATCTATAGACTTTAATATTAAAGAAGAATACAAAAAAGTATTTGCTCAAGGTCTTAAATCCAAAATTGTATTGGAACGGAGTATAGAGCAACACGCACAGATTTGTGTAGAAAATAGTGAAGATGTTTTTGATGCCCGTATATTGGCCAAACAACTTAAAGAGGAGATTACGTATCGTGTACGGCAGTATTCATATTGCATCATGAACAATACAAAGAATTACAAGGAATGGTTAGAGGAAGATTATGAGCGGAAATTAAGGTCCAACATTTCTCAAAAATTCGCATCTAGAATGTAGTCCAGAATCTATTATGGCAAAAAAAATGCTCATTATTGGTCTTGTTTGGCCAGAACCCAGTTCTACTGCTGCTGGAAACAGAATGCTACAATTGATTACATTTTTCTTATCAAAGGAATACCAAATAACTTTTGCATGTACCGCACAAAAAACTGAGTATTCAATGGACTTATCAGTACTCGGCATCCAGAAAAAAAACATACGATTAAACCATACAAGCTTTGATGGCTTTATCACTGAACTAAACCCTTCCTTAGTTCTCTTTGACCGTTTTATTACGGAAGAACAATTTGGTTGGCGAGTTTCAAAATACGCTCCAAGTGCAATTCGCATATTAGATACTGAAGATTTACATTCTTTACGTTCTGCTAGGCAAGATGCATTTAAAGCCAATACTGTTTTCTCATTTAATAAATGGCTTCAACATGATATGACAAAAAGGGAAGTGGCCAGTATTTATAGATGCGACTGCTCCCTTATCATTTCCACTTATGAAATGGAACTACTCATAAAGCATGCAAAAGTCTATCCAGATATATTAATGTATCTGCCTTTTCAATTGGAGAAAATTAATGATGATATCAAAAAAGAATGGGCTCCATTTGAAAATAGAGAAGATTTTATTTGTATTGGTAATGGAAAACATGCTCCAAATATTGATGCTTTTCTTTGGTTAAAAGAAGAAATTTGGCCTTTGATACGCAAACAGTTGCCTCATGTTAAATTGAATATCTATGGAGCCTATCTGCCTCAAAGAATAGTACAATTGCATAAACCAACAGAAGGTTTTTATGTTTGTGGTAGGGCAGAGGATGCAAAAAAAGTGATTGGGGAGGTCAAGGTGAATCTTGCACCTTTGCGTTTTGGTGCAGGAATAAAAGGCAAATTAATAGAGTCCATGGCTTGCGGCACACCAAGCATAACAACCAACATTGGAGCAGAAGGAATGCACCTAGAGTATCCATGGAATGGGACAATAGCAGACAATCCACAAGCCTTTTCCCAAGCAGCTGTGGAATTATATCAAAATCAGGAAAAGTGGGAACTAGCACAAGAAAATGGGGTAAATATTATCAATCATATCTATGATAAAAATATTCTAGAACCTGTCTTAAGCACTAAAATTGATAGTTTGACAACTAATTTAGAAAACCATAGGCTGCAAAATTTTATAGGAGCACTACTAAATCACCACACCATGGCGAGTACTGAATATATGTCTCGGTGGATTGAAGCAAAGAACAAATAAACTCTAGTTTAGGAAATGTTATCTTTAAACTGAGTTAATCAAAAATATAGAATGAAAGAAATAGACTGGAAAACAGTAAAAGAATTTGAAGACATCACCTATAAAAAATGTAATGGTGTAGCACGTATAGCCTTTAACAGACCCAATGTACGCAATGCTTTTAGACCAAAAACAACGAGTGAACTATATGAAGCATTTTATGATGCACAAGAAGACACTTCTATAGGTGTTGTGCTACTTTCTGCAGAAGGACCATCTACCAAAGATGGCGTTTATTCTTTTTGTAGTGGTGGCGACCAAAAGGCTAGGGGACATAAAGGGTATGTGGGTGAAGATGGTATGCACCGTCTAAATATTTTGGAAGTTCAACGTTTGATTAGGTTTATGCCCAAAGTAATTATTGCAGTAGTTCCAGGTTGGGCTGTAGGTGGTGGGCACAGTCTACATGTAGTGTGTGATCTTACTATAGCAAGTAAGGAACACGCCCTATTTAAACAAACGGATGCTGATGTCACCAGTTTTGATGGCGGGTATGGTTCTGCATATCTGGCAAAAATGGTGGGGCAGAAAAAAGCTAGAGAAATTTTCTTTTTGGGTAGAAGTTATACAGCACAGGCTGCTTATGAAATGGGTATGGTGAATGCTGTAATACCACATGAGGAATTAGAAGAAACCGCCTATGAATGGGCGCAAGAGATATTGGAAAAATCGCCTACCTCCATAAAGATGTTGAAATTTGCCATGAATCTTACTGATGATGGAATGGTTGGACAACAAGTATTTGCAGGAGAAGCTACTCGTTTGGCATATATGACCGAAGAAGCTAAAGAAGGAAGAAATGCATTTTTAGAGAAACGGAAACCAGATTTCGGAAAAAACAAGTGGATACCATAACCTAAAAATACTTAAATAAATTTAATCAAAACACTTACTTTTTTTAGGATTATTTTTTTTAGTGTCCATGCATAGTGATATAGTATGGCAATAGGGTCTCGTAATACAAATTGTACAGGCGAGTTTCTCCAAATGTATTTAAGTTTTAAGAGCAATTTTACATTGCTTTTCACACTTGTAATAACTCCACGAAGGCTCAAGTAATTAATACGCTCGTATTTGGGAATTTCAAATTTTTCCCCTAGTACCTCTGTAATATCCAAAAGTATTCCATTTTTTATTTCTTTGGTAATAGGCCCAGGAATTTTATATTTGTGAAGGTGATTTTGCCAATAAACCTTTATTTTTTTGCCGTCAAAAATGATTCCCGATAAGGTAAAACTATTAGCTTATTAACATCTGTAAGAAGATTTCTATGCTTTAACAAATTGAACATACCATCTTCAAATACCGATAAGATTAAATCTATCGCATGCTTTGATGTTTCAGTATTAATGTTAGCAATCCATTTAGTAATATCTGATGTTTTAGGGTAATAAGAAAAATGATGAACAAATCTGGAATACCGCATTGCAATATTCTTCTTGTCCGACATAATATAAATCTTGATTCCAGTTACTTGAGATAAACAGTTGGCAATAAGCCTTAAATAGGGGCGCTCCCCATCTGGAACTAAAACAGAAAAAGAATCAATATAAGTTTTCATACATCAGTCTAGGTTATCGGTATTAAAACTTAAGGTTTTATGATAAAGATTGGGGTTTTCAAAGGAATTTTGGCGTTATAAATTATCATGTATCAATGATATGAAATTAAGAACTGGTTACCCAAAAACTAAAAAGAGTCTTATCAATTAAGACAAGACTCTTTTACGAGAACACTATATGAAAATGAAAAAATTAACTTCTTTTTTAATACATAGTAAATGTACCAGCAACATACCCTTAAATGAAACTATTGTTGTGAAGCAAGGCAAGAATGTTGTGTAGTGATGTTTTTGTGATACTTGACATTTATCTTTGTAAGATTATGTAAAACTTAAGCAAAATGAAACTAAAACACTTTGTATATTTTTTGTCAACATTAATGATTTCATGTTCTTCTAATGATACAATGGAAGAAGAGGAAATGGCTATGGTTAAAGAAAAAATGACTGTAGAAGAGGAAGAGGAAATATCTTCAAATTTAATGGGTGAATTTATGAACGGAGCTCACCCAACTAGTGGCTCAGCCACAGTCAATGAAGATATGACAGAGTTAGTACTGACGAATTTTAAAACAGATGCAGGTCCCTTTTTGGAACTATATATCTACAGATACCAATGCAACTGATTATGTTTCATTAGGCGTATTAACTGGTTTAGAAGGTGACTTCACTTATGAACTTCCTTTTGATGTAAACTTTTCTACCCATAATATTGTTATGGTATGGTGTATGGATTTTGATGTTAATTTTGGTCATAGA
>CAYNLI010000095.1:0-11048 GCA_964398035.1 uncultured Flavobacteriaceae bacterium
TATTGTTTTGATTAACAAAAATTTAATGAGTTTATGGTTAAAATGCTACTTCTATTCCAGAGATTACTCCCGATAAAAATAAAACCCTTATAAACAATAGTGTTATAAGGGTTTTTGCGGAGAATGAGGGATTCGAACCCCCGGAGGTGTGACCCTCAACAGTTTTCAAGACTGCCGCATTCGACCACTCTGCCAATTCTCCAAGTGTCTCATCAGGTATTCCCTGAATGCGGGTGCAAATATAAAACCCTTTTTCAATTCCGTAAAGTGTTTTAGCTATTTTATTTAAGAATCTGTGCAGACTAATCTCTTTTTGCCCCTATTTTTGTTTTATGGAAGAATGGTATCATTATGTACTTCTTATTGTAGTTGGTTTTGCTGTAGGGTTTATCAATACTATAGCAGGTGGAGGTTCTTTACTGTCCTTACCTGTGCTTATCTTTTTGGGATTGCCACCAAGTGTGGCCAATGGCACCAATAGAGTAGCGATAGTTATCCAAACGGCTTTGGCCACAGCAGGTTTTAAAAGTAAAGGCGTATCTACCTTTCCATTTAATATTTATTTGGGCATTTCGGCCTTATTGGGTGCAATTCTTGGAGCTAGTATTGCTGTGGATATAGATGGGGAGGTCTTCAATAAAATTTTAGCAATTATAATGATAGTAGTAGTATTCATCATTATTTTTATGCCTAAGATAAATATCACCGAGCTTCATGAACGTGTTACGGGAAAGTACTTATGGCTAGGAATTTTGGTGTTTTTCTTTATTGGTATTTATGGCGGTTTTATTAATGCTGGTATAGGGTTCATAATTATCTTATTTTTACATTATGCAAACCATATGACCTTGGTAAGGGCCAATGCCACTAAAGTTGCCGTAGTGTTTATGTATACCCTTTCTGCATTGGCAGTTTTTATTTTTAATGATAAAATAAATTGGAAAGTAGGACTAATTTTGGCAATAGGAAATGGAACGGGAGCATGGTTGTCCAGTAGGATTTCTGTGAAAAAAGGAGATGAATTTGTAAAGACTTTTTTGATTTTAATGGTCATAATCATGGCAATTAAATTGTGGTTTTTTTAATTAATATAAGTATGACAGACAGTATTAAAGATTTAAAATGGCGTTATGCAGTCAAGAAGTTTGACTCTGAAAGAATGCTATCAGATTCTAAAGTCAAGAAATTAAAAGAAGCTTTTAATCTTACGGCAACATCATACGGATTACAGCCCATAAGAATGGTTGTTCTACAAAATAAAGAAGTACAGAAAAAATTGGTACAACACACCTATAATCAACAGCAAGTACACCAAGCATCTCATGTTTTGGTGATTTGTATAGAAAAGAATATTGATGGTCCGTACATTGCCAATTATTTTGATAGGGTAAAAGAAGTAAGGGGTACAAGTGATGAAATATTAAACCCTTTTAAAAATGGAGTGATAAAGGTCTTTTCAAAGAAGAGCATCAAAGAAATATATAAATGGGCAACCAACCAAGCATATCTTGCTATGGGGAATTTATTGACTGTTTGTGCCGTTGAAAAAATTGATAGCTGCCCTATGGAAGGGTTCATACCTGCAGGCTATGATGACGTATTGCAATTGGACAACGAGAATTTAACATCAGTATTGGTAATGCCTGTTGGGTTTAGGGCAGACGATGATATACTTGCTGAATTAAAAAAAGTACGCAAAGACCTTAACGATAGTATAATAGAAATTTTATAAAAAAAGATGCCTGGATTTGAACTTTTTGGAGATAAAGAAAAACAACAAGTACAAGATGTTCTGGATTCTGGTGTATTGATGCGCTATGGATTTGATGGAATGCGAAACGGTCATTGGAAAGCTTTGGAATTAGAAAAGGCAATTTCCAAACGGATGGAAGTGTCACATACGCAATTGGTAAGTAGTGGAACGGCCGCTTTGACCATTGCATTGGCAAGTGCTGGTGTGGGAGCAGGGGATGAGGTTATTTTGCCAACCTTTACTTTTGTAGCCAGTTTTGAATCAATTTTGGCATTGGGAGCCGTTCCTATTTTAGTTGATGTAGACGATACCTTAACGTTGTGTCCCGCAGCTGTAGAAAAAGCATTGACCAAAAATACCAAAGTAGTAATGCCAGTACATATGTGTGGTTCTATGGCAGATTTAGAGGCTTTAAAGACCATTTGTATAACTCATGGGTTATTGTTATTAGAAGATGCCTGTCAAGCTATTGGAGGTAGTTACCAAGGGAAACCATTGGGTAGTTATGGTGATTTGGGGTGTTTTTCTTTTGACTATGTAAAAACGATAACTTGTGGAGAAGGTGGTGCTATCATTACAAATAACTCGAAATATTATAAAAATGCCGACCATTATTCTGACCATGGGCATGACCACGTTGGTAACAATAGGGGAGCGGAAGACCATCCATTTTTAGGATATAATTATCGAATTTCTGAATTGAACGCAGCCGTTGGTGTGGCTCAAATAAAGCGTTTAGATGAATTTTTGGGCATTCAAAAAGAACATTATACCATTCTGAGAAATACATTGAAAAATATAAAGGGAATTACCTTTAGAAGTGTTCCTGAAGGAGGAGTAGAGAACTATTCTTTCCTAAGCTTCTTTTTGCCTACAGAAGAAATAGCAAAGAAAGCCCATACTGCTTTGTCTAAAGCCGGATTGGACGGTTGTTTCTATTGGTATGATAATAATTGGCATTACTACAAAAAATGGTCGCACTTAACCAATTTAACCTCTTTGGGGAAATTGCCAAAAGAAGTCCATGAGCAATTGCCAGATTATAATACCACTGACTTTTCACAATCTGACCACTGGGTGGGTAGAAATATTTCTTGTTTAATTAAGTTGGGATGGACCAAAGAAGAAGTAAAACAGCGCGCGGAGAAAATGGCAGAAGTTCTAAAACAACAGGTTTAGTATACATTAATAAGGAACATATTCCACTATCTCTAGACCATAACCAACAATACCTACACGCTTTGTTTGGGTGGTATTGGTTAACAACCTCATTTTGCTGATGTTAAGGTCATGTAATATTTGAGCCCCTATACCAAAATCTTTGGTATCCATTTCTATTTTTGGAGCTTTTAATTCATTCTTGCTTTGTAATTCCTTTAATTGAGATAATCTGTTCAATAAATTGAGTGATTGTGATTCTTGGTTTATAAAAACAAAAGCCCCTTTGCCTTCTTTATTGATAGCATTGAACATATCTTCCAGTTTTTTGTCTGGATTGTTGGTCAATGTTCCTAAAATATCATTATTGATTAAGGTTGAATTTATTCTTGTGAGAACTTCTTCATCTTTACCCCAATCTCCTTTGGTAAGGGCAATATGAATATGGTTGTTGGTCGTCTGTTTATATGCACGTAGCCTAAAATCACCAAAACGAGTAACGATATTAAAGTCAGAAGCCTTTTCAATAAGGCTGTCATGTTCCATTCTATAAGCAACCAAAGATTCTATGGAAACTATTTTTAAGTCAAATTTCTTAGCAACTTTAACCAATTGTGGAAGTCTAGCCATGGAACCATCTTCATTCATGATTTCCACAATAACACCAGCGGGTTTCAATCCAGCCAGTCTTGCAAAATCAATTGCAGCCTCTGTATGCCCTGTTCTACGCAGTACACCACCTTCTTTTGCAACCAAAGGAAAAATATGTCCTGGTCTAACTAAATCATGTGGTTTGGTTTCTAAACGGGTCAGTGCCTGCACTGTCTTTGCCCTATCTGAAGCTGATATTCCTGTGGTAACTCCATTTCCTCTCAAATCAACGGATACTGTAAAGGCCGTTTCCAGAGGGTCAGTGTTGTTATTGACCATCATATGTAGTCCCAAGTCTTTGCATCTGCTTTCGGTCAGTGGAGCACATATCAATCCTTTTCCATGTGAAGCCATAAAGTTGACCGTCTCTGGAGTTGCTAGCTCTGCAGCAGCAACAAAATCTCCTTCATTTTCACGATTTTCATCATCAACCACAATGATAACCTTACCATTTCTAATATCTGCAATGGCTTCTTCTATAGTATTGAGTTGGATGTTGTTTTCCATACTTATGCTTATAATGTAGGTTCTTCCTTTTTTCTTTTGAACAATTTTTTTAAAAAGTCCACGATATTTCCAAAATTGGACAAGCCCCTATCTGCGGTAGCTCTTCTTGTTAAGAAGATACTTAAAGGTAGCATTATTAGAGTGGGTATCCATGCTCCCAATATGGGATGAATATTGTTTTCTTTGGCATAGTTTCCCGAAAAAACACCAATAAAATAATAGGTTAAAAATAAGATTATGGCAATAACCATGGGTAATCCTAAACCTCCTTTTCTAATAATAGCTCCTAATGGAGCACCAACAAAGAAAAGTATAACACATGATAATGCCAATGCGTACTTTTTATGAAGGGATAAAATATGCATGTTGTATATTTTGTACCGCCTATCTAGATCATTCTTTTTACCAGTAATAGAACCTACTATTTGGATGGTAGATTTTTTTGCCTGGGTAATGAGCTGTTCTTTTTGCCATGTTTTAAAAAGGTTTGCAATGTCTGGAAAAGAATCCTTCCGTATTTTTTTAAAAACCAACATATTTGCCTTTTCCATGCTATCTATAGCTGTAACTTTTTTTGTGTTTGTTTTTTTAAGCCTGTCTAGAGGGGATATGGGAATAAAGGCCCCCATTCTATTGGATATGTTTTTGGAAAAAGCACTGACAATCTTAATGTTATCCTTTTTAAGGGAATCTATATCCTTGGACAAACGGGAGACATTCTTCATTTTATCTGTGCTGATATTCCGTTCTTCTTCTAAATCTACATTATTGAAATTTGAAAGGTCAATGTTTATGGTGTAAGTCTCAAAAGTTGCCTTGGCGAAAGGGTATTTTGTATCATTTTTTTTATTTCTTCCTGTGGATTTCACTTCTTCATAATAATGACCATCCTTGAGAATAAGTTGAAGAATATCTGAATCCTCACTGCTCACCAACTCTCCAGTTTTTGCTTTAATTACTGTACTGTTAATGTTGGTGCTACTTTTTTTGTGAATAATGACATTTTCCAAAAAACGGTCATTTTCTCCAAACTTGCGATCTACTTTAATATTGGTTCCCTCACCTGTTCCTTCAAAATCACTAAAAACCCCTTCTGCAATAGCAACTGCAGGTTTTACCTTGGCAATATTTCTTCTTAAGTTATATATTTTTTGTTCTGAAGCAGGTATCACACTATTTGCAAAAAAGAAAGTGACCCCTCCTAAAAAAACAACAAATACAATTAAACTAAGCATGGCCCTTTGTAAAGAAATACCAGACGCTTTCATTGCGGCAAATTCATAGTTTTCTGCAAAAGTCCCGAAAGTTAGTATAGAAGAAAGCAATACGGTAAGTGGCAAAACCTTTTCTGTAAGGTTGGGCATTAGGTAAAAAATGAACTTGCCAATAATTACAATGTCCAACCCTTTTCCGGCCAAATCATCTATAAACAGCCATATTGTTTGAAATATGAAGATGAACATCAGTATTACAAACGAGCTGAGAAAATTAAATAAAAAACTCTTTAGTATATATTGGTCTAGAATTCGCAATTGTTAACTTCTTATGATGTAGTAGCCTTCATCTTTATACTTATCTTCATCAAAAGTAAACAAGGTTTTTGATAAAGTCTGGTCAGTTTTAAAAGAATTAACAGTAATGGTTGTCTTTGTCCCGTTACCACCAGTTTCTATAAGCTTATAAATGTGTTTTGTTTCTATATCAATCCCCAATAAAATGGATTTGATTTCTGAATGGGTATCAATGGGTATCAATTTTATAAATTGGATTTTTCTTCCTTGAACATTTTGTAAAATATCCCATTCATACGTATGTCCTTGTTTGTAGAACGTAAGCATTTTAGAAGGTGTAATAGAATTATCATCGGTTGATTTGTCCTCAATGGTTACCTCTTCATTCTCTGGGACAATGGTGTATACTTTTTTGCCATCATACATTTGTTGGGAGCCCATATAGTTGAAAATGTATTTATCCCCTTGCATAGTAACATCCCCTCTGGTTTCATGGGTTATATTGGCCTCTGTATTGTTTAGCGAATGTTTAAAATTAATGTAGATGTTATCGTAACTCTTTACCTTGTTGTACACTTCATCCAATAATGTTTTTGCTTTTGAAGAATTTTGGGCATTGATAGTTATTGATGAAATTAAAAATGCAGTTAAAAGAAATATTTTTTTCATTGTGTGTTTACTTTTTTTCATTGTTCAATAATTGATCTAAGGCATACATATCCGATACTAAAACCTGCCTGGCCTTACTACCTTCAAAAGGACCTACAATTCCCGCAGCTTCCAATTGGTCAATAATTCTACCTGCTCTATTGTACCCTAATTTTAGCTTGCGCTGTATTAGAGAAGCGGAACCTTGTTGTGCTATTACAATAACATCTGCCGCATCCCTAAACAGGACATCCCTATCAGAAATGTTATTATCAATACTTGTGCCAGAATCTTCGCCCACATATTCCGGCAATAAATAAGCATCTGGGTATGCCCGTTGTGAGCCAATATACTCGGTAATTCTTTCTACTTCTGGAGTATCTACAAAGGCACATTGTATACGTGTAAGGTCGTTTCCTTGGGTGTACAACATATCACCACGACCTATTAACTGATCTGCTCCTTGAGAATCTAGAATGGTTCTTGAATCTATTTTAGAAGTTACCCTAAACGCAACACGAGCAGGGAAATTGGCTTTTATAATCCCCGTAATTACATTTACAGATGGCCTTTGGGTGGCAATAATCAAGTGTATGCCAATGGCCCTAGCCAATTGTGCCAATCTTGCAATGGGAGTTTCTACTTCTTTTCCTGCAGTTATAATCAGATCTGCAAACTCATCAATGACCAATACAATGTAAGGTAAAAACTTGTGCCCATCATTTGGGTTTAGTTTACGAGCCTTAAACTTGGTGTTGTATTCCTTTATATTACGAACCATAGCTATTTTTAACAGGTCATACCTATTGTCCATTTCTATACAAAGGGAATTTAATGTGTTTATAACCTTTGTGTTATCTGTGATAATGGCTTCTTCAGAATCAGGCAATTTTGCTAAATAGTGCCTTTCAATCTTATTGAATAGCGTAAGCTCTACTTTCTTAGGATCTACCAATACAAATTTTACTTCTGCTGGATGTTTTTTATAAAGAAGTGAAGTCAATACAGCATTAAGTCCAACCGATTTTCCTTGCCCAGTTGCACCTGCCATAAGCATGTGGGGCATTTTGGCCAGATCCACAACAAAGGTTTCATTGCTAATGGTCTTGCCAAAGGCAATGGGCAGGTCCATTTCTGAATTTTGAAACTTTTTGGATGCAATTACCGATCGCATGGAAACAGTGGACGGGTTTTTATTAGGCACTTCTATACCAATGGTTCCCTTGCCAGGAATAGGGGCAATGATTCTAATACCCAATGCGGCAAGAGAAAGCGCAATATCATCCTCTAGGTTTTTTATTTTGGAAATACGGACACCGGCCTCTGGAACAATTTCATATAAGGTAACAGTTGGGCCAATAGTAGCTTTGATCTGGGCAATGCCAATTTTGTAGTTCTTTAGTGTTTCTACAATCTTGTTTTTATTTTCTTCAAGTTCTTCTTTGTTGATGGTAATGCCAGTATTTGCACCATGTTGGTCCATCAAATCTAAAGTTGGGAACTTATAGTGTCCCAATTCTAAGGTCGGGTCAAACTCTCCATAATCTGCCACTAATTTATCGGCAATGTTTTTGCTTTCTTCTTTTTCTTCAGTGACTTTTTTCACTTTCATTTCAAGAACTTCCTCTTCTATGACCTCTTCTTCAATGATGTTTAATTCTAACTGATCATTAGGTTCTTTTTCTAATACTGGAATATCTTTTTTATGGGTATAGGTGTCCAGAACGATGGGAGATTCTTCTTCTTTCTCAAAAACCATGACATTATCATCTTCAATCGTCTCTTCCTTATTGTTATTAAATTCTGATACAACAGACTTTTTCCGTTCTTTAAAATAATTGACAATACCTTCTGGTGTAAATTTGAACAGGCGAACAAGAATAATGGTCAGTCCGAACATTAAGAGCAATAAGACGCCTACTCTTCCTGTATAATCTTGAAGAAAATCATTCATTTCATAACCAATCAATCCACCCATAAGCGGTGTTGAAGTGGCAAAAAAGCCTAAGGCTATGGATATCCATATCACAAATACCAAGCCCCATATCCATTTAGCTAATAACCCTTCTTTGGTTATTCCAAGAAACATATAAAGACCAGTAATGCAGATAAGAAAAGGAAAAAGAAAAGAGGAAAGTCCAAAGCCTTGGTGCATAAAGAAATGTCCAACACTGGCCCCAAATTTATTCAAAAGGTTTTTTGCTTGTTGGTTTCTATCTGCAAACTCAGATAACAAACTTTGGTCATCTTGCCAAGTAAGGTAGAATGATACAAAAGAAAAAAACAGGGCAATACTAAGAAGTATAAGTAGGCTTCCTAGTATAATTTTGTTTTGCTTGGACAGTTTAAAAGAAAAGCCTTTTTTAACGGGTTTTGTTTTTGGCTTTGACTTTGTTCTTTTCTTTGCCATTAAGTGTTTAATTATTTGAGGCTAAATTACAAATTTACAACCGAAGGGTTGGTGAGGGCTTTTAAAATATTTTTGGAACATAAATTATAAGCCCAATAATAGAAGCTGCTATAGAGACCAACATGACCGCTCCCGCAGAAATATCTTTTATAAACCCTATTTTATCGTCAAACTCTGGCTGAATAAAATCTGCTGTTTTTTCAATGGCCGTATTTAAACCTTCAATGCCCATTATCATGCCTATGGCAAAAATTTGCATGATCCATTCCATATTGGAAATGTCATAATAAAAGCCAGCTGCAGTAATTACAAGGGCAATGCATACTTGAGTTTTTATGCTTGCCTCTGTCTTAATGAGTAAAAAAACTCCTTTAAAGGCATAGCCAACACTTTTGATTCTATTGATAATGAAATTCTCTTTAGGCATCCATCAAAGCTTCTAATGCTGCTTTATAATTGGGTTCTTCAGTTGTTTCTGAAACTTGTTCTGTATACACAACAGAACCATTCTCATCCAATACAACAATGGATCTTGAAAGAAGGCTTTTTAAGGGGCCATCAGTAAATTCAACTTCATAGTCTTTTCCAAAAGAACCATCTTTAAAATCTGAAAGCATTTCAACGTTTTTTACTCCTTCTGCACCACAAAAACGTGCTTGGGCAAAAGGCAGATCTTTAGATATGCATAAGATAGCAGTATTGTCCAGTTCTGCGGCTTCTTGGTTAAATTGTCTAACTGATTGCGCACAAGTGCCTGTGTCTACACTTGGAAATATATTTAGGACAACTTTTTTTCCTTCATAATTTTCCAAACTAGCAGGGGAGAGGTCTGTTTTTGTAAGGTTAAAACTGGGTGCAGAACTTCCTATAGCAGGAAGGTTTCCCAATGTATTTATAGAATTCCCTTTTAATGTTACTGTTGCCATTTTTCTCTTTTTTAAATTTTATGTGAAATTAAAATATATATAAATGATATGTAATGTTTTTAAAAGAAAAAGCCTTCCCGAATATGAGAAGGCCAGTTTTATTTCTCTTAATGAAAAAATTTAAGAATCTATTGACCCTGTAACACGTTTCATGAACGCATTCAACGCTTCTTTTTTTGCGGCACCTTCCTTAATGGATTTTTGCACTTCTAAAGCCCCGTACATATTGGATAGGATTTCCCCGATAACATCCAGTTCTTCATCTTTTATTGATGAAGCTTCCGTTAAAGCTTCAAGGGTTTCAATGGTCTCTATCACATAATCTTCATCATGCTCTTCAATAAACCCTATAAGGTGTTTAATTATTGGCAGCTTCATGGATAAACTCTTTTAGAACGTCATATTTATTGGTCTGTACTTGATTGCTCAATTTACCATCATTAAAACTTGCGAATGTGGGCAGGTTGTCCACTTTGGCCAGTTTTCTGGATTCTGGAAATTTCTCTGCATCTACCATAACAAAAGTAATGTCTTCATTTGTTGAAGCTTCTTTTTTGAATTTTGGTTTCATAATACGGCAATTGCCACACCATGATGCAGAATATTGAACCACAACAGTTTTGTTCTGGTCAATGATTTCCTGTAAATTATCGTTTTCTAGTTCCAGTACCATAATTGTGTTTTTATTTAGTGAGTGGATAAGTAATCAGCAACACCACTTCTATCAGCGTTCATAGCATCTTTTCCTTCCTCCCAGTTTGCTGGGCATACCTCACCTTTTTCCTGTACGTGAGTATAGGCATCAATCAACCTTAAGTACTCGTTTACATTTCTACCCAATGGCATATCATTGATGCTTTCATGGAATACAGTTCCTTCTTCATCAATTAAATAGGTAGCTCTATACGTTACATTGTCCCCATCTACAGTCACTGCACCAGTTTCTTCATTGTACTGCTCATTGGTAATGTCCAATATATCAAGTACAGAAGAAAGGTTTCTGTTGCTGTCCGCTAAGATAGGATAGGTTACACCTTCTATTCCACCATTGTCTTTTGCTGTGCTCAGCCATGCAAAATGTACTTCAGCAGTATCACAAGAAGCACCGATTACCAAAGTGTTTTTACTTTCAAACTGGCTTAAAGCCTCTTGAAAAGCGTGTAGTTCTGTTGGGCATACAAAAGTGAAATCTTTTGGATACCAGAACAACAATACTTTTTTATTGTTTTTTTGAGCTTCTTCCAACACATTTATTTTGAATGTGTCACCCATTTCATTCATTGCATTTACATCTAAATTCGGGAATTTTTTACCTACAAAAGCCATCGTATATGTATATTTAAATTATTGATTTTACACAAAAATACATCATGTACCAGCACTTTACTAGTAAAGGATAATTAAAAAATTTATGCTAGTATAGCTATTCTTTATATTAGCTAAAATTGATTAGTATTTAACTATTTTCAGAAGTTGTCAATTGC
>CAYNLI010000096.1:0-11047 GCA_964398035.1 uncultured Flavobacteriaceae bacterium
AGCTAGAGAAAATAACAGTGAAGCCATTTGGCTTTCCGTTTTGGGAAGCAATGACAGGGCCATCAATTTTTATTACAAAAATGATTTTATTGATGTTGGTAATCACGATTTCCAAATAGGAAGCGAAAAATTCAAATTTAGGGTCATGTCAAAAAAATTGAAATAAGCTACCTAGAGGCCAAATTCTCGAGAGAGAACCATCTTACCTACCAGAAAGTTAAACCCCTTTGGCTATCACTCTCCGATTAAAAATCGAACTTATAGGTAACACCTCCCAATATTTGAAATCCCTGTACTGGATAATTGGCCCAACGGTTGTAATTGCTATTGGCAATATTGGCAGCTTTTGCAAAAACAGACAGTTGTTCATTAAACCGATAGCCTATATGCGCATTGGCATCAAAATAGCTATCCAAACTCACTAAAGCAGAAGGAAAGTCTGATGCCGCTACATTTTGGATCGCTTGTGAGCTTACATCATCCCTTTGGTCCACAAAGAACAGATTAGCACCCATATACCACTGCTTCCCTATTTGATAGTCCATAAAAAGAGACCCTTTTAAACTGGGTAAGTTCCAGGCCGAGTTATCTGTTTCTGTATCATAATCATATACCTCAACATTCATCCCCAATGAAAAATTTCGGTTTACATCTACATTCAGTTCTCCAAAAATGCCCAAGGTTTTTACATCATCGTAAAAAACCTCAAAAGAATTGCCATAATAGTATCCTTTTTCATCATCCCTAAAAAGGTTGGTAGGGTTTAACTTAAACAATGGTTTTCTGTTTTCTGTCATGTAAGAGCCCTTAATATTATAGCTCACATTAGAAAACAACTGGCCTTTAAACCCTATATACCCATCATATTGTTGATCTGTGGGCATAATGGAAAGTGTTGGTGATACGTATGGGTTCTCCTCAACAAAACCATAATAGGAATTTTGCTTCAGTTCCCCTTCAATACCACCATAGGCAATTACATTATCATCTAACAAACGGTAAGAAGCCGTCACAGCTGGGTAGATGTAAAAATTGCCATCGCTATTCTCAATATCCATCCCATACACAAAATTAGCTCCCAAATTTAAGGTGAGGTCATCCCTAAGAATTAAAAGACTTGGGTTTACACTTACCTGAAAATGACCATAATCAATTCCAGCTATATTATTAGTATTGTTAAGACTTGCATTTTTAAAGGTACCGCCCACATAATCCAATTTGGTTTTTATGGTCACCAATTCCTCTGTAAGGGGCAATTCAATTGTTGGTGATAGCACCACTCTATTCTCCCCAGATTCCACCGCATCCCAAAATCTTCTAAACAATATTTCGCCGCTCTTAAAAAAAGAATCTTCCATATTAATATGCGCTCCTACTTCTGCCTTAAAATAATTCTGGCGTTCATCAATACTGGTAATAGTGGCCTCATCAAAAGCCCCGTCTGGAATTCCGTACCAATTGTACAATTGGTGTTGCAGTCCAAAATTTACGCCCCAATCATAATCCCTATCCTTTTTAGCATAGGAAGCATTCAATTTGGTGTTGTAAAATATATTGTCCAAAGCTGTACCGTCAATCTTTCCTCTGGAAGAATGATGGTTAAAACCAACATCCAACAAATCTTCTCCCCTATTAAAACTTCTACTGGTATAAAAATCCACTAGGGCATTATTGAAATTTCCCAATCCAACTGATGCATAAGAATTGTACAAAGTAGGTGATGGTGTTTTTTCCACATTTGCAGCCTTTCCCTTTGCAGGTGTAAAGGTTGATGCTACAGGAACAGAAAAAATACTATACTGAATCTCCTTCTTTTGTAGTACAATGGAATCGTTAAGGTTTGGAATTGATCTTACCTTAAAGGCGTCTGATATTGTTGGGGAATATGGCTTTACCACCGTTACTGTTTCCGTACCAATATTCTCTGTTTCTTGAGCCTGCACCCAACCAAACAACCCCATAAAAAATACCCCTATTATTATTCTCCTCTGCATCATGTGTTCGTGTGATTTAGTTCCCGTTAGGGTTGACTGATGAATTACTTTCTGATTCCTTGGTTTTGATGATGGTCAATTCTCCCTGTGCCTCTGCCACTATCTCTTCATATTGGGCAAAATTGGAAATGACACTTTCTAAAATATACGTTGCTTGGAAAGCATCTCCCAAAACATAGAAATTTTTCGCCATGATAATCAATCCCTTTCCTCCCCATTCTTTGTACGCTGCATAATCTTTCGCTAATTTCTGTACTGATGTGTTGGAAGGCTCATAATTACCTGATTTATTTTTAAAATAGGCATCATAATACCAGGCCTCTGCTGCCAATTCCCCCGTTGCAATTTTCTGCACTTCTTTATAAGCACTTTCAGCACGGGTTTCATTATTGGTCTGTATGGCAGAACGGGCAATCATTGTTTGGGCATCGCTCTTGATACGATTGTCAATTTTGGGTGAGGCCAATACTTTTTCAGCATAGCTTATTGTCCGGTCATAATTTTTCTGACCATAATACCCTTTCATTAAATTGGATTGCGCAAAAGTGACATTCTGTTGAATTTCTGCTATTTGTTCCAAACGTTCCAAAAACGGAATTGCAGTAACATAATCTTTCCTACCAATATATATTTCACAGACCCTTGTCAACGCCTGTTCCTGATATTCACTGATTCCTTTGTTCGCCACATTTTGATAAAAGGGCAATGCCTTGTCCCGTTGCTCTTTGCTAAAGTAAAGTTGTGCCAAATTAAAGTTGGCATTCAGCGCATGTAGCCCATTGGGAAATTGTTCTATATAATTTTCATACCCTTTGATAGCGGCATTCTGATTGCCTTCCACATACTGTTTATCGGCAGATTCAAAAGTGGCATTATCCAGTTCAGCATCAGTGACCTCAACAAAGTCCAACCCTCTAACCCAATCCGCATATTCATTTACCCTACCCAGATCAACATATATCAACTTTGCGGTGGCCACAGCTTGTATGGCTTCTTGGGTATTGGTATAATCACGGACAACGGTTTTAAACTTGGTCAATGCCTCTTCATTTCTATTGGCATTGTAATGTACCAACCCTTGACGCATTAATGCTTGTGGTGCCAAAGAGCTTCCCTTGTATTCCCTTATCAACCTATTATAGGCTTGCATGCCTTCACTTTCATTGTTCGCTTTTATATAGGAATTCCCAAGTTCAAACAAAGCATCATCTTTTAAGCTGGAATTTGTGAATCTGGATACAAATTTGTTGAGTTCTTCTATTTTTCTGGCATTCCTATCCACAAAACCATAGCTTATTGCCTTTTGGAAGGCTGCATAATCCCGTTCTGCCCCGTTCATTGCCAAAGCCTTGTTATACGCTTCTATGGCTGGCCAATATTTACTGGTCACAAAATGACTATCTCCTAAACGTAAATAGGCATCATTCAATCTTTCATCATCATTTGACCCAGAACTGGAAAAACTTGTAAAATAGGTAATGGCACTGCCATAATCCTTCATTTTAAAATAGCTGTAGCCCAAATTATAATTCAACTCTTTAAATTCCTCGGTTGAAGATGCTGTTGGGTTTCTTTGAAATTGTACAAAATCTACCAAGGCCTCATCAAACCTGTTCAGCCTATAAGCAGATTCTGCTTTCCAATAATTAGCTCTTGCTTCAAACAATTTATCTTCAGCACTTTTCAAGGACTTCGTAAAAACGTCTATGGCTTCCCCATAATTGGTGTCCAAAAAAAGCTCCACACCACGATAAAAAGCTACTTTTTGGTAGGTGGCCTTACTGGCATAATTTTTATTCTCTTCAAGCAAGATCATTGCCCCTTCAAAATTTTTGGAAGTGATATAAGAGTCCACCAATAATTCTTGCATTTCATTCTGATGTGCATCCTTAGGATATTTTTTCAAGTAATTAGAAAGTACTTGTGGAACAGCCTCATATGCATTACCAATCTCATAACTTAAACGGGCATAATTTAAATAGGCATCCTTTTCCACTTCTGGACTAAAATCCATCTGCGAAGCATTCCTGAACGCATTCAACGCCTCTTGTTTTTTATCCAATTTTAAATAGCATTCCGCCAAATGGTAGTAAGCATTTTGGGAAACGCTGTTTGTGCCTCCAATAATTTTATTGAATTGCTGAATGGCATTGGCAAAATCTTCTTGTTTGTAGTAACAGTAGCCTAGCAAGTAATAATCCGTATTATTCCATTTCCCCCTTCTGCCCTTGTATTCCTCCAGATAAGGAATAGCATTGGCATATTGCTCTAAGTTAAAATAGCTTTCACCAATAATTTTATTGAGTTCTGAAACTTCCCTTCTATCAGATTTTGGTAATTGTTTTTTGGCCAGTGCAATGGCTTCATCAAAATTGCCCAACTTAAAATTCATATCAGCCTGAAAGTAGGAAAGCTTTTCCTCCAACAAATCTTGGTCGGTAATTTCATCAAACCGTTCATTGGCAGCTTCATAATCATCTTGCTGATATGCGATATACCCTAAATAGTATTTTGCCTGCGAACCATAGGTTGAGGAGTTCACCACTTTGCTCAAATACCGTTCTGCATCTTTCGGTTTTTTGGAAGAAAACAGGGCATAGCCATTATTAAAATTAAAGCGCTCCTTATCCTTTCTGGACATGGCGCTTTGGTCAACTTTTTTATACCATTTTAAGGCATAAGGGTATTTACCCGTTTCAAAATAGTAGTCTGCAACATCTATAAAAGCTGAATTTCTTTTGGTGGATGTTGGGTAACGCTCCACAAAACCCTCCATTAGCCTATCTGCTCCCAATTGATTTAACCGTATAGCGGCATTGGCCATATAGTAGGCACTATTGGCCTCAGTCTCCATATCATTGGTGTTGGATTTCACCTTTTCAAAAATGGTCTGGGCTGCTTGGTATTGCTGATTATTATACAGCGTCAAAGCATCTTGGTATTCCTTACCACTGTGTGTGTAAATCTTTGTTTCTTGGGAGGTGCTCCATAGGAACATTCCCATAAAAATGGGAAGTAGAGCGGTGATTTTTTTATGCATAGCGTTCTCTAACTATTTAGAATTACCGGTAATATTACCCATAACGTCAAATATTGTACCTAAGTATGTTTTAAGGAAAAGATAAAGATTTTTACGTCTACTTGATTTGTTTTCATTGAGAACTTATTACTTTTATGATAACAATTACACTTACATGTCCGAAAGCATTTTAAAATTAGATAAAGTAGCCATTTTTCAAAAAGAGAACCTTGTGTTAAATGATATCACCCTAGAAATCAATAAAGGGGAATTTGTATATCTCATTGGGAAAACTGGAAGCGGAAAAAGCAGTTTTATGAAAACACTTTATGGCGATTTGCCATTGAAACAAGGAGCTGGCTCTATTGTCGACTTTGATTTAAAAGCACTTCAAGAAAAAGACATTCCTTTTCTAAGGCGAAAATTGGGTATTGTTTTTCAAGATTTTAAATTGCTGCCAGACAGAAATATCAATAACAATCTTCTTTTTGTCTTAAAAGCTACGGGGTGGACAGACTCCGAAAAAATGAAAATCAGGGTTGAAGATGTATTAAATAAGGTGGGGATAAAAACCAAAGGTTTTAAATTTCCCCATGAACTTTCTGGTGGAGAACAACAACGCGTGGCAATTGCCAGAGCATTATTGAACGACCCTGAATTAATTCTTGCAGATGAGCCAACAGGAAACTTAGACCCACAAACCAGCGTGGAAGTCATGAAAGTACTGCAAGACATCAACAAAAGAGGCCGCACCATCCTTATGGCAACCCATGACTATGCACTTATCCTAAAATACCCTTCCAAAACCTTAAAATGTGATGGCAGCAAAGTCTTTGAAGTGATTCAAAAAGCGGTATGATTTTAAAAAAACAGGTCTACCAACCCAGTAAAAAAACTAACCCTTTTATAGGGTTATTACTGTTTTTAATTTCTATTGTTCTTATCATTATCACTGGGTCTTTAGGTTTTGTTTACGGTTTTTTTTACACTCTCTTCACTAAGGGATTCTCAGGAATGGGAGAATATTTTCTAAAAATCGCCATTTCCATAGATCAATTAGGCAACGTAATGATGCAACACTTACTCAATTTACTTTGGGTAAAAAAAGGCGGGTACAAATTTGGAAATAGGGACGAAACCATTTCCAGTGCCCTGGGAAGAAACAATAAATTGGGCACTTTGACAGGTTTTGGAAAACTTATTGATAAAATTCTCAATACAATAGAACAAGAGCATTCATTAAATTCCATTGACTATTATATTGAACCATCAGAACAAATTATTGATAAACTGGCATGGATACATATAGTTGATGGAAAAATTCTGAGCACGCGCAGTTCTGGCAAAGAAAAATATTATATTCCAGGAGGTAAAAGAGAAATGGGTGAAACAGATTCCCAAGCTCTTTCTAGGGAAATAAAAGAAGAATTGAGTGTGGCATTGGATCACCCTTCCCTTAAATTCATGGGTATTTTTGAAGCACAGGCAGACAACCACAAACTTGGTGTTTTTGTTAAAATGACATGTTATTATTCAACTTACCAAGGAGATTTGGTTCCAGATTCTGAAATAAAAGAAATAGTTTGGCTCAACTACAAAGATTTAGAAAAAGTTTCAGAAGTGGATAAACTTATTTTTAATTACCTACACAAAAAAAAGGAACTTCTATAAAAGTTATCTTCTCCCCTAAAAGTTTTTGTTACTTTTGCGTTGCTTAATTTTAAAATTATTTAATGGAAGTTCTTGGTATTGATATTGGCGGTTCTGGAATAAAAGGAGCATTGGTAAATTCGCTTACGGGCGAAATGTTAACGAAAAAATACCGAATCCCTACTCCCCCATCAAGAAAACCAAAAGACATGGCAAAGGTTGTTGCAGAACTTGCAAAACATTTTAACCATAAAGGTCCTATTGGTGTTGGTTTTCCTACGGTAATAAAACATGGTAGATGTAAATCTCCAGGAAATTTGCACAAGAAGTGGCTAGGTGTCAATGTCAAGGAATTGTTCAGTGAAGCAACTGGTCTACCAGTTACCGTTGTCAACGATGCTGATGCTGCTGGTTACGCCTCTATGAACTATGGAATAGGCAAAGGAAAAAAAGGTCTTGTGGTCATGATTACTATTGGAACAGGCTTGGGCAGCGGTGTGTTTTTAGATGGTGAACTGATTCCTAATTTTGAACTGGGACAAATACCCTATAAAAAATATAAAAAAATAGAGCTTTGGGCTGCGGCATCGGCCAAAGAACGAGAAGGCCTTACCTATGAAGAGTGGGGCATTCGTTTTAATAAGTTCTTAGAATATGTTGAATTGATTATCGCCCCAGATCTTATTATTCTTGGTGGTGGAACCTCAAAGCATTTTGACCAATTCAAAGATTACATTAAGATTGATACTCCAGTAATTCCTGCAGAACTTCGCAATCAGGCTGGAATTGTAGGTGCGGCCGCAGCTGCCTTGCACCAAGCCCCAAAAGATTAATCTAGTTCACAATAAATAAGTCTTTTTATGAGACCCTGAAATAAATTCAGGCTACACAAAACAAAACCCCAAGCTTTCACTTGGGGTTTCTTAATTATAAAAAACTATTTTATTTTAAACGATTTTATTCCGTTTACGATCTACTTCTGTTAAATAAATTTTACGCAAACGTAAGTGTTTTGGTGTAACTTCTACATATTCATCTTTTTGAATATATTCTAAAGCCTCTTCCAAAGAAAACTTAATTGCAGGTACAATCTTTGCCTTATCATCTGCTCCTGAAGAACGTACATTGGACAATTTCTTTGTTTTGGTAATATTGATGGTCATATCATCTCCTCTAGAGTTTTCACCAATCACCTGACCTTCATAAATATCTTCTCCCGGATCAACAAAAAACTTACCTCTATCTTGTAACTTATCAATAGAATAAGGAATAGCTTTCCCTCTTTCCATGGATACTAACGAACCATTCTGTCTTTGTGGAATATCTCCTTTTAAAGGCTGATATTCTAAAAAACGATGAGCCAAAATGGCCTCACCGGCAGTGGCTGTCAATAATTGGTTACGAAGCCCAATGATACCTCTAGATGGAATCAAAAATTCACATATCATACGTTCTCCTTTGGCTTCCATACTGGTCATCTCCCCTTTTCGGATAGACACCATTTCTATTGCCTTACCTGATACCTCTTCGGGCAAGTCTATGGTCAAATGTTCAACAGGTTCACATTTAACACCGTCTACCTCTTTGATAATAACTTGTGGCTGACCAATCTGGAGTTCATACCCTTCTCTACGCATGGTCTCTATCAATACAGAAAGGTGCAATACCCCTCTACCAAAAACCAAGAATTTATCTGCACTATCAGTTGCTTCAACTTTAAGAGCAAGGTTTTTTTCTAATTCTTTTTCTAATCTTTCTTTTATATGCCTAGAAGTAACAAACTTACCATCCTGACCAAAAAACGGGCTATCATTTATAGTAAAAAGCATACTCATGGTAGGCTCATCTATTGCAATAGTTTGCAATGCTTCTGGGTTTTCTATATCCGCAATTGTATCACCAATCTCAAAACCTTCTAAACCTACAATGGCACAAATATCACCAGTTTCTACATCTTTCACCTTTTTTCTTCCTAGGCCTTCAAAAATAAACAGTTCCTTTATTTTAGATTTTACAATACTACCATCTCTTTTCACCAAAGAAACTTGTTGTCCCTCTTTAAGTGAACCTCTTTGTAACCTTCCAATTGCAATACGTCCTGTAAAGGATGAAAAATCTAAAGAAGTAATCAACATTTGTGTATTCCCTTCTTTTGGTTCAAAAGTTGGAATATGCTCAATTACCATATCCAATAACGGTTCTATAGAACCTGTTGGTATTTTCCAATCTTCGCCCATCCAGTTGTTCTTTGCAGAACCATATACTACAGGGAAATCCAATTGCCATTCTTCAGCACCTAATTCAAACATTAAATCGAACACCTTCTCATGAACCTCTTCAGGAGTACAGTTTTCTTTATCTACCTTATTGATCACCACACAAGGTTTTAAACCTAAATCAAGAGCTTTCTGCAATACAAAACGTGTTTGCGGCATAGGCCCTTCAAAAGCATCTACCAATAACAGTACACCATCTGCCATATTCAATACACGCTCTACTTCTCCACCAAAATCGGCGTGACCTGGAGTATCAATAATATTGATTTTAGTATTCCTATAGACTACAGAAACATTTTTAGAGGTAATTGTAATTCCTCTTTCACGTTCCAAATCATTACTATCCAAGATTAGGTCTCCTGTATTTTCATTTTCACGAAACAAACTGCACTGATACATGATTTTATCTACCAATGTTGTCTTTCCGTGATCTACGTGTGCGATTATCGCAATGTTCTTAGTACTGGACATTCTTTTTTATTTTAAGCCTGCAAAGATACTTCTATTTTTCTCATCTCAATATAAACTTACATTATTTTTATCTTATTGATTTTGAGGGAGTTTATATATAAAAATGTTATTTTGACTTCCCTATTGCCCAACCTAAATGAAAACTTAAGTAAGGTCCAATTCCACTATTTTTAAAATTTATATATGGATAATACCCAACACCTGTTTCAAAACCCCAATTAAAACCTGAATTACTAGTCCTTTGCAATCCATACATAGGGCCTATAAAAAACAAATCTGGCACATAATTATCCAAATTCCCGATATGGCATCACCCGTTTGATAAATAGCACCAAGGCCTACATAGTTTCCTGTTACCTTTTTCCTTTACCACTTCTTCTATCAAAATTATAGTAATGTCTAAACTGTCCTTCAAAAATGGGAAATAAACCAAAATCTGTATCAACATCACTTCCACCATGAAGAGCAAACCCAAAAGATGCTGTTAAAGAAAGTGTTTCCGTGTTAGAAACAGAAGCTTCATAACTTAATCCAGGAGTTAAAAAATACACTTTAAATTGATTTTATGTGTGCTTTTGAACATCTGTGACACTTGACAACAACAAGAACAACGATGCAAATAAAAATAGGTTTTTCATATTGATATGGTTTAATTAGTAAATTCGATTAGAAACACAAGAATCAAGCCAAAACCTTATCTTTGCAACTATAATTTTTTTTCATGAAACTTGACCAAATTCCACAGATAAAACATACAGATAGCAACAACTTTTTTCTTCTTTGCGGGCCTTGTGCCATTGAAGGCGAGGAAATGGCGCTTAGAATAGCGGAAAAAATTGTTACTGTAACTGATAAACTAAAAATACCTTATGTTTTTAAGGGCAGTTTTAAAAAAGCCAATCGAAGTAGAATAGATAGTTTTACCGGAATTGGAGACGAAAAAGCATTAAAAATATTACGCAAAGTTTCAGAAACTTTTAATGTACCCACGGTTACTGATATTCATGAAATTTCAGATGCATTAAAAGCCGCTGAATATGTAGATGTATTGCAAATCCCTGCATTTTTGGTTAGACAAACAGATTTGGTGGTTGCAGCTGCAAAAACCGGGAAAGTTGTGAATTTAAAAAAAGGACAATTTATGAGTCCGTCTGCAATGCAACACGCTGTCCAAAAAGTAAAAGATAGCGGTAGTAAAAAAGCATGGATTACTGATCGTGGCACTATGTTTGGCTACCAAGATATAATTGTGGATTTTAGAGGCATCCCTGAAATGAAAGCATATGCACCCGTTGTATTAGATGTTACACATTCCTTACAGCAACCCAATCAAAGTACTGGAGTAACTGGTGGCAGACCAGATATGATAGAGACCATAGCTAGAGCAGGAATTGCTGTTGGTGTAGATGGTATTTTTATGGAAACCCATTTTGACCCTTCCATTGCTAAAAGTGATGGTGCCAACATGCTGCATTTAGACCATTTAGAAAAGTTGTTGACTAATTTAGTGGCTATAAGAAAGACAGTCAACCAATTTTAATTTTACATCTCAACATCCGTTTTTCATTTATTGTTCATCCATATATTAAGACCGTTGCACGGTATAATCTGTTTAGAATAGGCGTAAAAATTAACTA
>CAYNLI010000097.1:0-10926 GCA_964398035.1 uncultured Flavobacteriaceae bacterium
GTAATATGTCATAATCCTGTAATATTAGCAATAACAAGCCTGTCAAATATTTTCTCTCCAAAATACCTGCGATTTAGCTTGTAAACAAATTCATTTAGATACAGATGTAAGTATTTACTCTTGATTTTATGATAATTACCTGTGAAATTTCGTTTTGCGTTACTAATTGCTATATGAACCCATTTAAGGGTTTCTTTTGTTGTTTTTTCATTAGATATTTCACTAATATGTAATTCTACATAGTCAGCTATATTAACATATGATGTGCTTTTATCTGTAAATACAATAGTTTCTTCTTGGTCAATTGCACTTTTAAAGCTATTCTCTGTTGTATCTGCTTGATGGTTTTCTAATACTTTTGCTTTAAAATATCTACATTGCCGTTGGACTTTACCTGTTTCTATATTTTCAAGAATTGTACTTTCAGCCATAATCATAACATTAGACTTTGTCTTGCTACCCCGTCCTGCCTTTTGAGTTTTATGCTGATGTTCTGATGCTTCTATAGTAAAATAGCCTTCATCCATTTCTATCATACCTTCTAAGGTGTATCGGTCGTCTCTATTACCCATTGCTTTTCGCAATTTATGAACCATTGCCCAAACGGGCTCATATCGCTTTAACCCTAATTGTCGTTGTATTTCTTTTGAAGAAAATCCTTTTTTTGTCGCTGTTAATAAGAACATAGTCTTATACCAAATCAGAAAGGATAAATTTGAACTCTGCATAATGGTTCCACTTCGCAAAGAGGTTCTACTTCTACATTGCTTACATTCATAACTCCATTGACTTTTTATCCAGTAATGAAATGTATGCTTACAACGCTTACAAATAACACCTAGTTTGTCTCGCTCTTCTTTAAAATGTAAACGACATGATTCTTCGCTATCAAATTCTGCTGTAAAACTAAAAATATTCATACCAGGGATTTTCATTAAAAATACTCGAAATTTAATGATTATTAGTATTTACGGATATACAATTTTCGATTCAAGGTTGATGTATTCTATTTTACTTTTCTTTCATTGATTTGTTCTTGAACCTATGGCTGGCCGTTTGATAATACGAAATGGTCAAATCTTTTAATTCTTCATCTTTTAATTCTGATTTGGTCATTTGTCTATTTGTTAAATCCCATAGGTATTGATTGCTTTTTTTTCTGTCGTTGATCTCTGTAAAAATCGAATCTTTTAACAGCCCGACGGTCCTATAATTTCCGATCAAGGCCCTTTCATTATCAGAAGCCATTCGGCTTATATCCTTACCGTAGAGTGCTGTCGTATAATTCCAGTTCAAATAGCCAAAAACAGTAGGCATTATATCAATCTGTGAGACTAGTTTATCTACTTTCATCGGGGCTGTATTTGGCAAGTTGTAGATTATGGCGGGTATGTGGTGCTTGTCAATAGTTATCTCCCATTTGCCCGCACTACTGGCGCAATGATCGGCCATTACGACGAACACGGTGTTTTTGAACCAAGGTCTGGTCCTGGCTGTTTCAAAGAATGAACCTAGGGCATAATCGGTGTATTTGACAGCAGCTTTCCTAGATCCTTGCGACAGATGAATCTTGTTGTCAGGAAACGTATAGGGGCGATGGTTTGAAGTGGTCATCACAAAGCTAAAAAAAGGTTTATTCGCTTTATAGTTCTCTTCTGAAATTTTCAAAAGTTTATTATAGATATCCTCGTCACAGATTCCCCAAGCGTTTTCAAAGGTCACTTCATCGTCTTCGATATTGGTCCTTGTTGTTCGGATATTATCGGACAATGGGTTTCCCCTGTTCCTGTCAATGATATTGAATCCCTGTCCACCAAAAAAGTTGTTCATATTGTCAAAATAACCGTCGCCGCCATAAAAGAAATTCAGTTGATAGTCTTTTTGTCTCAGTATCGAGGCGATAGAGAACAAATGGTCATTGTCGGGCCGCCGCACGATACTGTGCCCCGGTGTTGGTGGGACACTCAAGGTGATGGCCTCCATGCCCCTGACCGTTCGTGTTCCCGTAGCGTACATATTCGTATAGAGAACACTTTCAGAAGCCAGTTGGTCTATGTTCGGTGTCAACGCTTCGGTATTTTTGAAGGTGGCCATGAAATCGGCATTGAAACTTTCAATGCAAATGAGAATAATGTTCGGCCGTGTTTCAACAGAATCGCTTTTGATTTGTCGAAGAATAGCCATGAGGTCTTTTGACCTATATTCCTGATTGTCCTGTTTTAGCTCGTTGCGTATGATTTCAAAGGCTTTTTCTTCTTTTATAGCGGAATAAAAAGTATCATAATCCAACTCATTGGAACGATATGCCGCAAAAAAAGAATAGACCCCGTTTTTGGAAAGCTCGTTTACATAGGTGTTATCGCTTGACTCGGCCATCTTGTTCGTAACAAAATTGGCGTAAACAAAAGCAATAACGGTAAGCGGCACTAGGGGTAAAAGCCTGTGTATAAAAGAAGGCCTACTTTTAAAGGCCAAATATAGTCTACCTGTTTTCCTTAACACCAACAAGGTTATAAGGCATAGGAGTATCAAAACGGACACCAGTAAAGGTAATGGATAGGATTGGTCAATATTCTTCACTACCTCGTAGGTATAAATCAAATAGTCAACGGCAATAAAATTATAACGGGTATTGAATTCTTCCCAAAAAGGAAATTCCCCTAAAAAGGAGAAAAAAGTAACAAAGAGCGTTATGAACAAAATGAAATAGGTGGCTATCCTATCCAGTACGGACCCGATGACCCATCTGGGCACAATCAATAGGTAAAGCGCATAGACAAGAATAAAAAAAACGGCAGTCCCCAAATCAAAAAATAGGCCGGTCCCGAATATCTTAAATAATGTGACTACCGAAAAATCTATTGAGCTGGTCGACAGTACGTAGAGAGCGATTCTTATAACAAAAGAAATTAAAAGATACATGGCTATGTAGAAAAAACATATTGAAAATCTACCGTCAAAAAACCTGTTCAATTTCATACTAAAAAAAATAGGGTGAGTAAATAATTGAAAAAACCAAGAATGCGGTGATTGCGGTAAACGTAACCGCACCTGCGGCAATGTCTTTTATAAACCCAATCTTGGAATGATGATCGGGGTGAATAAAATCAGCCAATTTCTCTACTGCGGTATTCAGGCTCTCTACACCCAATACCAGGGCCATTATGATAGACTGGTTGATCCAATCTTGCCCCGAAATATCAAAATAAAAACCAAGGACGATTACAATAGCACATATACAGACCTGTGCCATTATACTATGCTCTGTTTTAATTAATAATAAACACCCCCTGGTGGCATATTTTAAGCTCTTTATTCTTCCTATAATAAATCCATTCATGAGTTACTTCAAATAAGTGTTAGTTGTTCTATAAGCTTTCTTATTCCCTTAGGCTATTCAAAATAATACAGTTATGGGCTATTGGTCTAACTACTCTTTTTCTTTTTTCTACATTGTATTTTTCTGTTCAAAGCACCTTCCATGTTATAATGTTCCCTAGCACTGAACGGATTGCCATTTTTGTGGTAATGCCCCTCTTGGAGATAACGTTTATACTGCCAAATCGATTTTGGTTTTTTAGTACCCTATTCTTGATTGACACTATTATAGACAACCCTATTTTAAAAGGGTTGCATTAAGCAGGATATACCATTTGTGTTTAGCAGAAGACGTCTTGTTTTCCTTTGTACTGTGAGAACTTGAAATTTTATTTTCTTCATTCATTCGTTTTTTTTTTCGTTAAACTATCATGACATTTTCAGAACAGGTTTTATTCTATTTGGAATGCTTCTTCATACTCTTGAACCATAAAATCATCAATAGTTTAAAAAATGACCTTCAAGCTCTTCGGGCACCTTGGTTTTTTTTATTTCCACTAGAGGGTTTAATACCTCGATGCTTGCGTCGAAATATAAATGGTTCGTTCCTTATTAATGCCTCTGAGCTTGCTCCGAGGTTGTTTGCTAATTAAAAAATCTAATTATCCGACTAGGTCAATTATTACCTTATGCTCCATAGTTAAGCGATTTGTTGTATATATGACGTTTCTCAATGGGAAGTACCCTATCGATTTTTTGAAAAATATCGGTAGGATAGTTGCAAACAACCTTTAAACCCTGTTTTAAAAATCTCCAAGACCCCTGAAGTATAAGAGTCTACGGCCTTTATATTAATATTTTTTAGGGTTCTGCTTAAGAAGTTTAAAAAATATTGGATGGCCGTTTGGCGGGCAGGATTCCAAGACCCGTGGTAGTTCCACAAGACCGGCCGACATCATCGAGGGAGCACTGGGGATGCAACAATTTTCAAGTAGTCTTGATGAAAAAGTATCGAGGTCGAAACGGGGGAGTTTACATTTTTACAGAACAATGCCCGGATCGACCTTCCGCACAAACTGGGGTAGAACCTTTTTTAGATTGGATTTTTCTTTTTAGGGAAGTCCATTTTTTCGGAAAAATCGGACTATGAATTTATGTTTTGTGCTTTTCAGTTTGCCCAAAAGTTATTCTCTTGGGGTGGCAGAGCCTTTGCTATGGATGTTTTTATTTGTTATAGTTCGTTGAACTATAACGTTATTTTGAAGAAGTTTTATTCTACCCCAAATGCCACTTTAAACCCTTCCACGATATAATTATCTATGGTCTGTGAGTGGTTTCCCGCTCCTTCTATTATCGTGACGTTCTTATCGTTTAGAAAATCTATTTCTGATTGAGTCAGTTTCCCTACCGCTTCATCTATTTTCCCATACACATAGGTAACTTTAGAAAGGTCTGGGTATTTGTCTAATGTTTCTGTATATCTATTTTTTCCTAGACCTGCCGCCAACTTGCTCATATTTTTTTCAGAATCTCCTGTCTGGTTTTCTAAAACGGGGGTTACACCATTTACATAATGACCATTTTGTCCTTGGCTGAAGCCTTTCCAATAAATATCATTCATATCTAATCTACCTACCATAATCAGGTATTTATCAGCTACGTTTATTCCTTTCTTGGCAATGAGTTCTTCTACCATAAAAGCGCCGAAAGAAATTCCCATAACATAAACCGTTCTCCCTTGGTCTTTGAAGTATTTAATAACCGTATATAGTATTTCTATACTCTCTGAATCGTAAGTCATTGCTTGCTCAAAGGTGATTTCAGAACTAGTGAATAATTGTGGATTTATGGTCTGTGCTTGATGTACGTTCACTTTTAATATGCCCGTAGTATTGACTTTTGATAAAATATCGTTAAACTCTTGTGTAGCAAGCTCAGGTTCTGGACCTCCTTGTGTGTTGATGATGACCGTATTGGAAAGTTCATTACCCGTATAATATATTAACGTATTAATTTCTTCAGGAAATACAGATGTGAATTCCATGGCCTTACGGCTAATACTTGTGACTCCAAAATTCCCTAATGCCTTTTTGCCCGTAACGGTATTTGAAATATTTCCGGTCAAATGAACAGGGGGGGGAGCAAATAACCGACTGGGGTCTCCCGAATTTTCCTCTTCATCATACCCTTGAATTACATCTTCTTGGGCAGCAATGTTCAAGTAGAATTGATAAGTGTCATAATTGAAATTTAAGAGAGCAGCGGTAATATTATTCCCAGAAAAACTTTCAACCTCTATAAAAGCATCATCGTTCCCATTAAAAAGTATATCATTGGACAACTGGGTATGCCAAAAACTATATTCGTTTCCTGCAGATATTACTTCTAGTTTATAAAAATTCTTTTCATTAACAGGGTCTTTAAATCTAGCTCTTGTAAAACCATTGGCTTTAGTGATTTTAGTAATAGGTATCGGGTTTTTAAGCTTTTCTTCGATAGATTTAAACGCGGTTCCATCTTCTAGAATCACTTCGATCCAATAATAATTGCCCAATAGAGGAGCTATTATCTGAGAACTTATATAATTTTCTTCCTGTTCTATAAAATTATCGGTCACCACAGCAACAGCACCACTAGGGCTTTTAGTGTACAACGTAATCTTGGCATTTTTTACAGGTTTTGGTTCTGTGGAAACGCTTCTTACGGGAACAGATTCTTGAATGGTAATTACTAAATTCTTAGGTTCATCGGTAAGTGTACCAAAAATAAATATCTGCGATTTAAAGTCAGTATCAAGGGTCATTTCTTTTGTGCAGCCAATAAAAACAACCAGTATAAAAATATATAAATAACGTAATTTCATGTCTGTTAAAATTTAAAATTATAGGTAACGAACGGCACTTGAGAGCCGATAACTGAAAATTGGAATGTCTTCAATTGCTGGTTATTAAAAGTTGAATAGGTAGAAAAGGCATTTTTTCTACCATACACATTATAGATACCAAAGGACCAGCTACTTTGCCATTTTGTATCGGGGTTTCCCGTAGGGGTATAGTTGAACGAAATATCCAACCTATGTGTATCAGGAATCCTATATGCATTTCTGTCGGAATAGGTCAAATGCCAAGTCCCGTTCACCAAAATCTTCCCTGTGGGTTGTGTAGATGGTCTTCCGCTCTGGTAGGTGAAAAAAGTGCCCACCTCCCATTTCTCACCCAATTTATAATTTGCCATTGCATTAAAAACATGGGGCTTGTCATAATTGGAAGGATAATACGCTCCTCCATTGATATTTTCATTTGAAAACCTATTGGTCGTTTTTCTTTTGGTTACAGAATAGGTATAGTTGACATTACCTGTAAGTTTACCCGTATTTTTGTGCAAACTGATTTCTGCTCCGTACGAATAGCCTTTTGCCGGTAATAATTGGGTTTCCAGATTTTTGTTCAAAAACAGGTCTGCCCCGTTTTTATACTCCAACATATTATCGAACATTTTGTAATACCCCTCTAAAGAAAAATTATAGTCCCGTTCCGGAGTATCATACGCATAACCTGCGGAAAATTGATCGACTTCCAAGGGCTTTATGTACGTACCTGAAGGTTTCCAAATATCAAAAGGCAAAGCTGCCGATGTGTTCGATATCAAATGTATGTATTGTAACATTCTGTTATACCCTAATTTTAGGGCCTTACGGTCATTAATAGTATATTTCAAGGATATTCTGGGCTCAAAGCCTCCATAGCTTTTAATGATTTCCCCATTTTTATATTTCTTGTCACCCGTTATCGTACTTGTTGCTATAGGAAGATCAGAGGCGTATAGCGACGTGCTATTAGGCCCTATATTGCCGAACCATGAATACCGTAGTCCTGCGTTCAGGGCCAACTTGTCCCAATGCTTTTCATATTCAAAATATGGTGCTATTTCTAGGCCTTTTTCCGTATCGAAGATTATATTGTTTACCCCTTTCTCTTTGGTAACCACTTTGGCGGGGGTAAAATGGTATAGCGTACCGTTGACTCCAAATCTAAATTTTGTCTCTGGATTATGGTAATACGTGAAATCGGGTTTAAAGATCCAATTTTCTATGGCGGATTTCCACGTGAAAGAGCCCGAGGTATTTACAGGCCCACCGCCCGTATCGTTTTCTGAGTTTAACGAATAATTATATTGGCTATAAATTCCCGAAACGTTCATAAACAGTTTATCTGAGAAAAGATGGTTCCACCGTAGGGTGGCCGTAGTATTTTTCCATTGAAAATTTATTTTCTCATCTGGGGTCTTGGTGCCATCATCTTGGATGTAACCATCAAAATTAAGTTTCATGACATCGGCTCCAAAATAACCCGAGGCAAACAGTTTGTTGTTTTCATTGATGTTCCATGTTAATTTGGTGTTGAGGTCATAAAAATAGACTTTGTTCTTTTTGACTTCTTCTCCCAATAATGGAAAGAACAGGTCAAAATAGGATCTACGCCCAGAAACCAAATAGCTTACTTTTTCTTTTTTTATAGGACCTTCGAGAGTCAATCTTGAAAACAACAGCCCAAGACCACCTTCTCCCTTGAACTTTTTTGTACTTCCTTCTCGTTGTCGTATATCCAATACCGAGGAAGCCCTTCCTCCAAAGCGGGCAGGAATGCCACCTTTATAGAGTTTTAGGTTTTTAATGGCATCTGTATTGAAAATGGAGAAAAAGCCCCAAACGTGTGATGAGTTGTAAATAGGTGCCTCGTCCAAAAGAATAAGGTTTTGGTCTATATTGCCGCCACGAACATTAAAACCAGTAGCTCCTTCTCCTATACTGTTCACCCCTGGTTGTGTCAATAATGCCCTGGTCACATCGGGCTCACCTAGCAATGCTGGAATTTTTTTGATTTCCGAACTTTTTAAAGTAGTAACTCCTGAGAGCAATGTTCTTACTTGACTTTTTGTTCTTAAATCAGATTTCACGACAACCTCGTCCAATTGATTTGCGGAGAGGGTCAACTCAATATCAAGTTTTTTATTTACTGTTAAATCGACTTCGATCTCTTTTGAAACATACCCTAGATATGAAACCTGGAAAACATAAATCCCTTCTGGTAGCGTTATGGAATAAAACCCATATTCATTGGAAATGGCACCTATAGCTTCGCCTTTGACAATAATATTGGTACCTAGCAGGGTCTCGCCGGTCGCACTATCCTTGATTGTTCCACTAAGGGTAAACTTCTTTTTCTCCTGATTGCTTTTGACATTGTCATTGCCCGTGGATAAAATAATGTGTTTTTTCCTAATAGTGTATTGTATCGAAGTTGTACTGAATAGCTTCTCAAGGGTTTTGCCGATCGCTAGATTGGAAACGTTGATGTTCAACTTCTGAAATTCATCGATTTCGTCATTGCTATAAATAAAACGATAGGCTGTTTGTGACTCGATCTGCCCTAGAATGACCTCTAACTCGGTATTGTCATATCTTAAAGAGACCTTGCCTTGTGAAAAACCGGTAGTGGCCATAAGCTGCAAACAGCCCAACAGGTATAGTGATAGCGATAATTTCATTAAGAATATATATCTTTTACGAACGCTTTTTTTGGCTAAAGGCGTTACAGATTGTTTTAGTTTCATAAATTTGAATGTTGTTGATTAATACTGATTCACACAATTGGAAAATTATTGACACGCTAGTGGAGGAATGGCAGTTTCTCCACTTTTTTATTTGATCTTAAATCTATATCCTATTCGTAAATGTAGGTTTACGGCCACCTCTCCTTCATTTTTTGAATATCCTGCACTTTTTGCAAAATAATATCGATAGCCCAGTCCTATTCCTGTCTCATAGGTAAAATGACTTCCTATATTCCGTTTGATTCCCCAAGTAGGGATCAACGCTACTTGGTTTACGACCTCTATATTGTCATAGTTTGAGATTACGAACCAATTGGGATGGTAATTTGTTTGAACGGTCAAAAAATTTCCGCTATTCCCCTCAATGTTCTTTGATTTCGATTTTCTTTTATCCAAATTATAATACCATCGTGGTTCAATGCTGATTACGGGTGTCATTAAATATCCATTTTTTGGATAAAAACTACCACCCCAAAAACCGGCATCCATACCAACCTCGACCCTTAATGTTATTCCATTCGACAATCTTATTTCACGATGTGCCCAAACTCCCAAGACCCCCGTTTGTATTCCGTATGTTGAATTTTCTACGCTTGTATCTTGCGATTTTACGAACAATACCAGTCCGCAAAAAATCAAGGTCAACACATATTTTTTCATTTCGTTTGTTTTTTAAAATGTTATGGAACTATTAATAAGCAGGTAGAACAATACCGTTCTTATTCACCGACAGATCAATGATTTATGGGGTGTAGGCTTTTATTTTATGACCCATTCATTATCGCCAAGGTGTTGAAATGTGAAATGTTTGGATAATTGTAGAGTCTCCAATATTTCTATAGCGGGAGTGCCAACATCGAAAGACCCCGTGAATTTTGAATTCGAAATCTGTTCATTTTCAAAACGTATTTTTATGTTGTACTGTATTAACAGGTCTATGGCGATATCTTTAAAGGCTTTGTTGGCAAACTGTATTTTTCCTTCTTTCCAAGCGGTGCCGTCTTTGGTCAAGCCAACTTTGGACTTAACTATATTTTTGTTGTTTCTATGAAATGTCACCTTGTCATTGGGAGCCATTACAATCTTTTCTTTAAAATGCTCGTTCGAGGTAACCGCTATTTTACCAGTAAGCAATACCATCTCGGTAAACGTATTTTCAGCATATGACTTTACGTTAAAACTCGTTCCTAAAGCTGTAACGGTTATATAATCTGGGGTAGTGACCGTAAACGGACGGTCTTTGTCCTTGGCAACCTCAAAAAAAGCTTCTCCTTTTAAATACAATGTTCTAGGGAATCCTATATCATGGGAAAGTTTGCTCGAAGGGCGCAGCCAGACCGTGGATCCATCAGAAAGGTGTACTTCTCGATGTTCGCCGTATGTGGTCTGCACAAGCTCTTGTCTATTCGTGGTCGGTAACTGCCTATAGGCATACGTACCTGTAGCTATCACAAAAACCAGCACCGCAGCATATTTTAATAGGTTTTTCCATGCATAGGGTTTCTTTTCCCTTAGGGCAACCGATTTAAAAAACTTTTTTTTAGCATCAGCGACATCATGGTACGGGTTTTCCCCCGTCATGGAATAAATTTTTGTAACTTTAGCATATAGCTTCCCATCATAATCCTCCGGTTTTATCCACGTTTCGACTTTTTTATGGGTAATACTATCTGCATTTTCTGAGACATAGGCCCAGATTTTAGTTTCGGTTATATGATTTTCCATAATATATCTATTATTTTTAATGAAAAAAATTATCAAAATCTCCAGAGTTCATCCAAGATTCGACCTTTTTGTTGGTCTTCTCGTTCGAATTTTCAAAAACATAGACCCAGAGCTCTATTTCTGTTATATCGTTATGCTCCATAATTAAGCGGTTTGTATATATGACGTTTCTCAATAGGGAATACCCTATCTAAAATTACTGAAAAAACCCAACAAGTAGGGTTACAGATCAGGGCAAAAGCATCTTAAAAAATTAGGGATTTAGAATAA
>CAYNLI010000098.1:0-10886 GCA_964398035.1 uncultured Flavobacteriaceae bacterium
GTAATTTACTTATTATATCCAGAGTATTTTCCTGTTTTTGATTTACTTCCCACAGAGCCTTCATTGTCACCTTTTTTGATGCCCTGTTTGATTCAATTATTAATAGGAAATTACTTGATTTTCAAACGTTTTATCCATAACGTCCGCAACCATTCTAGCTCTAGCATAACTCGCATTTATGTAAAAATAACCGAGGAGACCAAAATGGATATCTACAAAAGAATTGTATTAATTTGATTACATAATCGTAATTATTCCGATTATGTATGTGGATTTTCACATTATTATGTTATTTTTACATCAGTTAATCGGAATAACTCCGATTATAATAGGTAATATTGGCAGTATGGATTTCAGAGTAATGATAAAAGAATATGCAGAGGTGCCTATTTCTAGGCATTTAATTTTAGAATTACTAAGTGATTATCAGAGCCCAAATGATAAAATTAGTGAGCTACTTAAAAGCAAAAAACTCATTTCAATAAGAAGAGGTCTTTATATGCTTGGCCCTAAAATGGACTTACCAACTCCTGAGCCATTTCTAATAGCAAATCATTTACGAGGACCTAGTTATGTATCATTAGAGTCCGCATTATCTTATTGGGGCTTAATACCGGAAAGAACCCATGAAATAAGTTCAGTAACGATAAAAACCTCAAAAAAATATAGAACTCAAGTTGGTCGATTTAGTTACAAACAACTAAAAACGCCTTATTACACTTTCGGAATAAAAAGTATAAACATTTCAAAAAAGCAAACAATATTATTAGCCTCACCAGAAAAGGCTTTATGTGATAAAATTGTATTAACACCTAATATCAACCTTAGAAGCATCAAGCAAACACGAGAATTTCTGTTGGAAGATCTTCGTATGGATAGTGAAGTATTAAACACATTGAATACGGAAATTATGAAATTATGGATTGTGCATGCTCCTAAAAAAAGTAGTTTAAAAATGCTTGTAAAAACACTCGAAGAATTATGATAAAAGAATGGATAGACGAATATAACCCTCAGAATGAAGAAGAAATTTTATCAGCGTTACGTGAAATAATGCAAGAAATTACTTTGGCAGGTCTATCAAGAACTGATTTTTTTGAGAAAGCTGCTTTTTATGGAGGGACTGCGCTCCGTATTTTTTACGGGTTGGATAGATATTCCGAGGATTTGGATTTTTCTTTACTTAAACCTGATTTAGATTTTTCAATAGAGCCTTATTTTAAAGCAGTTCTAGACGAATTTAAGTCACTAGGTTTGACAGTAAGTATTAAAGAAAAGAAAAAGACGAAGCAAACAGCAATAGATTCTGCCTTTTTGAGAGCTGAAACAATATGGCAAGAAATTGTACTAGAGGACATTATTAAAGAAACCGGAGTAAGGTCAAACAAAACAGTAAAGATAAAAATAGAGGTTGATCGACAGCCACCACTAAATTTTAGAACAGAAGAAAAACTATTACTTCGACCATTCTCTTTTTATGTGAAATGTTATACTAAATCAAGCTTATTTTCAGGTAAAATGCATGCGCTACTATTTAGGAAGTGGAAAAACAGAGTTAAGGGAAGGGATTGGTATGATTTAGAGTGGTATGTTAAAAAAGGAATTCCTTTGGATGTGAATCATTTCCTAACTAGGGCAAAAGACACAAACGACTGGCAAGAGGATAATATTTCCACTAAGCAGATTCTAGAGCTACTAGATATGAAAATCAAATCAGTTTCTTTTAGCAGTATTAAAGAAGATGTTGTTAGGTTTATCAAAAATGATGATCTTTTAAGTATTTGGAGTCCTGAATATTTCAAAAATTTAATAGAGAAAATTAAATTTGAGAATACTTAAAAAAGGTCAATATTCTAGAGTTATCAGACACAAAATAAAAACGGTTCCTTTGAGCAATAAACATATAAAATTGTAAGATATAGAATAGCTTTTTCTTTCATATTTTTCATGCTCATTTTTTATGAATTATTGGAATTCCTTATTGTTTTATTTGTTGGTTGGAAAACTTCAATTTGATTTGATTTAAAATGGTTAGTTTTGATAGTAGAAAGCTTAATAAGCTGTAGAAGGTGTCCTGATAGGAGTCCTGTTTAAGAAAAATAGATTATAATATACTGGTTTTTAGAGGTGTGCAAACTAGAGATTAGCTCTGCCACCCGACAAATTATAGTATCAATCTATACTAAAAACCTGTTAATCGTATGATTAACAGGTTTTTCTGTTTTTATGAATATCATATGAATTGATATTATCTAAATAAAAAAGTCAACAAATCGGATAACAAATTAAAAATCTGAAAAGTGTTGACCGATTTGTTAAAACGCCCAAGCGTTGGGTAAATAAATGTATCTTTATAAGTGATTTGACTTTCGTCTGATAACAACGAATTAGTGTTAACTAAATGTCACTTTTTTGTTGCAAGTCCACTATTTAAGCAGTGGTATTTTACCCTGTGACGTAAAGGATTTAAAACCTATTAAGCTTGGTTTGCAAAAAGATTTTGGTTTCCTTGCAAGCAGTAATAATGATACTTTAAGAGTATATTCAACACATAAGTTAAAATGAATAATCAATTTAGAATACTAATTTTCAGCATACTTCTTTTTTTCTTTTTGAGTTCATGCAAAGACAAAAAAGCAGTTGACAAAAGAATAACTGAAGAACTACCCATCTTTAATGAGAAACCAAACATTGTTTACATTTTGGCAGACGATTTGGGCTATGGCGAATTAGGGTGCTATGGCCAGACTAAAATACATACCCCAAACATTGATGCGTTGGCTAAAAACGGGATGAAATTTACACAGCATTATTCGGGGTCGCCAGTATGTGCCCCTTCACGCTACAGCTTGTTAACAGGTTTGCATACAGGTCATGGTTATATAAGGGGTAATGATGAATGGAAAGAGCGCGGAGATGTTTGGAATTATGAGATGGCCGTAAATAATTCTAATTTAGAAGGACAACTCCCTATTCCTGATAGTACGTATACTCTAGGGAAAATGCTTCATAGTGCTGGCTACAAAACAGCATTAGTTGGAAAATGGGGATTGGGAGCACCCAATACAGGTGGTGTTGCCACCAAACAAGGTTTCGATTTTTTCTATGGATACAATTGCCAGCGACAGGCACACAATCTATACCCTAAACATCTATGGAAGAATGAGAAAAAAGTTTGGCTAAACAACGAACTGGTTCCTCCACATTCTAGGTTAGAAGAGGGAGTAAACCCCAATAAGAATGAAAGTTATGCTAGATTTTCCCAAAAAGAGTACGCACCAGCTTTGATGCTGGATGAAGCCTTAGAATTTATGACCAGGAATAAGGAAAATCCGTTTTTTCTATATTTTGCTTCGCCTCTTACACATGTACCCCTTCAAGCACCCAAGGAATATGTAGATAGATATCGAAAAGAATTTGGAGAAGAGGCTCCATATACAGGTGGAGATAACTATTTTCCAAACCAATATCCAAGAGCTACCTATGCAGCCATGGTCACATGTCTTGATAATCAGGTCGGACAATTGGTTTCTCAACTTAAGGCATTGAAGTTGTATGAAAACACATTGATAATATTTTCAAGTGATAATGGGCCTACATTCAACGGAGGATCCAATTCCATTTTTTTTGATAGTGCCATGCCGTTTTCCAGTGAGAAAGGAAAAGGAAAGTGCTTTGTATACGAAGGAGGAATTAGGGTGCCAATGATTGCTAGCTGGCCCGGTAAAATAGATCCAAGTACAGTGAATGATCATATTTCTGCACAATGGGACATTATGTCTACGCTTGCTGAAGTAGTAAGTATTAAGAATGAAAAAATAGAAGCTATTGATGGTATTAGCTTTTTGCCTTCCTTATTAGGTAAAGAACAGCAAAAAGAGCATGAATATTTATATTGGGAGTTTTCAAGCTATGGTGGACAACAGGCAGTACGAAAAGGTAATTGGAAAGCTGTTAGACAACAAATAGATGACGGAAATCTTGTTGTTGAGCTCTATGATCTGAGTAAAGATAATGAAACTAAAAATGTTGCCGATCAGTACCCAGAAATTGTTAAAGAAATAGAAACTATATTAAAAGAAGCACATTTAGAAGCAGTAAATGACCGATTCAAATTTGAGAAATTTGGGGAAATGAAATCACAAAAGCAAACTAATATAAAAGGAGAAATAAAATAGATTGATTTTTCTCTTGTTAAGCGAGTAATAATATATCCATTTGAAAATAAAATCATTTGGCCTCATAACCAAATAGCACATTGGTTTAAAGTTGCGGTTTCTATGACCATTAAAAATTTATAATAACTGAAGAACAAATACGTCAAAAACCTAGTACAATCACTAGCCATTTTAGCAGTGGTTGCATGTAATAAGGACGCTTATAATAAGAAAGTCCAAAATACTTTCTCACATCTATAAAGAGTATGATAGAAAGAAGAATCGTTATAAACTAAATTCCATTTCTTAAATTCCCAGAACTTGCCTGGTTGCTACTCTTTCCTTTCAAAGCACTAATTGGTTTTAATAAAGCAAGAAAAATAGCTGGGTAGATACCTGCGAATAGCCCTGTCAAAATTCCTAATGCCAAAAGCAATAGAAGTATATTCCAAGTCCAAATGTGCTCATACTGATTATATAATTTGGATTGAGGTGTGATTTACCGAAGGTGTCGTCAAAGACGCCTTTTACGGTCAGGTTTTGAGTATATTTACCGCTGCCCCAAATAACAGATTGACCAAAAGCTATTTTGTTTCTAGAGACCTATTTTCACTTTTTTTTATTGCTATCAAAACATCACTTACTTTTAGATGATTTGTAAACTTTAAGTCAGTTATCAGACAAATTGAATAGCTATTTTAAATACAGTATATTAATCAAATTAATTAAAGGAAAGTAGATAATGTTGACTTGGAAAGATGTATTGCATTTTGCAGTAAAAGGAAACCCAAAACCAGATTGCCATGTTGAAAAAACAGATGATGAATGGCAAGATATTTTAAGACCTGACGAGTATAAAATTACTAGAAAAAAAGGGACTGAAGCTGCTCATAGTGGTGAACTTTGTACTATTCATGATGCTGGGCTGTACAATTGTGTTTGTTGTGGTACCGCTTTGTTTGATTCTACTATAAAATTTAATTCAGGTACTGGTTGGCCAAGTTTTACCCAGCCTATAAAAGAAAATGCCATTAAGTATGAAAAGGACACTATGTTTGGTATGGTACGTGTTGAGGTAATGTGCAATACCTGTGATGGACATTTAGGGCATGTATTCCCTGATGGCCCAGAACCTAGTGGGTTACGATATTGTATAAATTCATTAGCAATGAAATTGAATAAAGAGGGTTGAAAATGGAAAATAAAAAAATGGAATTGGCAACTGTTGGTGGTGGTTGTTTTTGGTGTGTTGAGGCTATATTCAACCAATTAAAAGGTGTTGAGAAAGTAGTGTCTGGATATACTGGCGGTAAAGTTCCGGAAACACCAACATATAAAGAAGTGTGTTCTGGTCTTACAGGTCATGCAGAGGTTGTTCAGGTAAGTTTTGACCCTTCAGTAATTTCTTTTAATGATTTGTTGGAAGTGTTTATGAGTAGTCATGACCCTACAACATTAAACCGTCAAGGTGTTGATGCGGGAACACAATATCGATCTGTAATCTATTATCACGATGATGTTCAGAAAGAAATCGCTAAAACTGTTCTAATCAATGTTGCAGAGTATTATAATGAACCCATAGTAACTGAGCTTAGCAAACTGGAAAAGTTCCATACAGCAGAGGAATACCATCATGATTATTATGCCAACAATCAAGAGCAGGGCTATTGTAGAACAGTAATTGCTCCAAAACTGGTTAAGCTTAGGCAAAAGCATGCAGATAAATTAAAGTAAGTGCGTTAATTTTTTTGATATGAAACTCAATATAGAAGACACTTTTAATAAAGAATTGCCAGTAGATCCAATAGTGGAGAACACTAGAAGGCAGGTAGAGAAAGCATGCTATTCTTTTGTGAAACCTAAGAAGACTTCAAAACCAGAAATACTTCACGTTTCCCCTGAAATGTTGGGTGATTTAGGATTGTCAGAAAAAGATGCAGCTTCCAAAAAGTTTTTGAATGTTTTTACTGGAAATGATGTATTGCCGAATACAAATCCATATGCCATGTGCTATGGAGGGCATCAATTTGGAAATTGGGTAGGGCAACTGGGTGATGGACGTGCAATAAATTTGGCTGAGATTGTTCATAAGGATAAACGATGGGCAATTCAATTAAAAGGAGCAGGGGAGACCCCATATTCTAGAACTGCAGATGGATTGGCGGTTTTGCGCTCTTCCATTAGAGAATATCTGTGCAGTGAGGCTATGCATCATTTAGGAGTACCAACAACAAGAGCGTTGTCCTTGGCGTTGACAGGAGACCAAGTGATGAGGGATGTGATGTATGATGGTCATCCCGCTTATGAAAAAGGAGCTGTGGTATGCCGTGTTGCCCCAACATTTATACGTTTTGGGAATTTTGAAATTTTCGCATCACGAGGGGATAAGAAAACTTTAAAATCCTTGATGGACTATACTTTAAAACATTTCTTTTCACATTTAGGGAAACCATCAAAAGAAACCTATTTGCAGTTTTTTAATGAAGTGGTTCAGCGCAGTATGGAAATGGTTGTTCATTGGCAACGTGTAGGCTTTGTACATGGTGTTATGAATACAGATAATATGTCCATCCTTGGATTGACAATTGATTATGGTCCTTATGGTTGGCTGGAAGGATATCACCATGGATGGACGCCCAATACTACAGATAGACAGTATAAACGATATAGATATGGTAATCAATCAGATATTGTGCTTTGGAACCTATATCAATTGGCCAATGTCCTATATTTTTTAATTGATGAGGCTGATGGTCTAGAAGTTATTTTAGAGAAATATAGTGCGAACTATACAAAATCTTATTTGCAGATGATGTGTTCAAAAATTGGATTGTATACAGATGATAAAAGTGATGAATCATTGATTAAAGATTTGGAAGAAATATTACAATTGACGGAAACTGATATGACAATTTTTTTTAGAAATTTAAACAAGTTTGATAAAGAACAACCTTCCAAAGGATTAAAAGTAATAAACGATGCTTTTTATAGTATTGGTGAGGTTGTTGATGAAATAGCAGAACGTTGGAACAAATGGTTTCTACGTTATGCCACTCGATTACAAAAAGAAACACTTTCCACAGAAGAACGTATGGAGAAAATGAACTTGGTAAACCCTAAATATGTACTTCGAAATTACATGGCACAATTAGCGATTGATGCTACAGATGAGAGAGACTGTTCAGTTTTGAACGAGTTGTTCAACCTGTTGAAAAAACCATATGATGAGCAACCTGAAAATATAAAATGGTTTGCTAAAAGACCAGAATGGGCACGCCATAAAGTAGGTTGCTCTATGTTGTCCTGTAGTTCATAAAATGTAGGTCAAAGCCATTTAATCGTTGCATTGGCCAATTTTTCTTTTTTCTTGTTATAAGGAGGAAACAATAATTCTATAGATCCTTTAAAGTTTTGCTTTAATACAGAGCGCATATTGGAGAACTCTAAAAAGCCATAATAACCATGGGTTTTTCCTATGCCACTATTATTAGACCCCCCAAAAGGCAAATGGTGATTGGAAAACTGAAGCACATTATGGTTGATACATGTACTGCCAGCTCTTGTATTGTTTATGATTTTCTTTACTGTAGCATTATTTTTACTGTAAATATATAATGCCAATGGTTTTTCTTTAGAATTAATATAACCAATAGCTTCTTCAATGGTTTTGTATGTTTTTAAAGGAAGAATAGGACCAAAAACTTCATCTTGCAACAATAGTGCACTATCAGGTAAATTTGAAATTATGGTCGGTGCTATATAATTTTCTTTTTTATTGGTAACACCACCAATTTCTATAGTTGCCCCGTGTTTTTTGGCATCGTCTATATGGTACTGTAATCGTTTAAAATGTCTTTCATTCACAATCCTGCAATAGGAACTGGAAGTTGAGGCATCATCAGTATAATAATTTTTTAGTTGCTGTCTTAAGGCTTCTATCAATTCATCCTTAACACTTTCATGTACCAGTAAATAATCTGGTGCAATACAAGTTTGCCCATTGTTCATGAACTTTCCCCACGCTATTTTTTTTGCTGCGGATTTAATATTGGCAGTTTTACCCACTATGGTCGGTGATTTTCCTCCAAGTTCCAAAGTCACTGAAGTTAAATGTTCAGCTGCCGCTTTCATGACAATTCTCCCAATTGAAGGTGAGCCAGTGAAGAAAATATGGTTAAAAGGTAATTTTAAAAGTTCTTGTGAAACATCAACTTCACCCTCTACCAAAACAATTTCATTTTCATCAAAGATATTGTCAATAATTTCTTTCATCACATTAGAAGTATGTGCAGTGATTTCTGAAGGTTTTAAAATAACAGTATTTCCTGCGGCAATGGCAGAGACCAAAGGCCCAAAAGTTAAATTTATAGGGAAGTTCCAAGGAGAAATGATCAAGCATACCCCTTTTGGTTCATGAACAACCCAAGAAGATGAACCGATCAAGGTAATAGGTGTTTCAGCACGCTGTTTGTTTGTCCATTCTTTTAAGTTTTTTATAGCATGTTTTATTTCTCCTATTACTGGATAAATTTCAGTTAGATCAGTTTCAATAAAGGGTTTCTTAAAATCATCATATAATGCCTGTCGGATTTCTGCCCTATAGGTTACTTCGATGGCTTTTTTTAAGACTTTCAGTTTTTTTATACGCTCTTTATAGGTTGAGTTCCCAACATTAAATTGATTCTCTTTTTGTAAATCAAATAGGTCTTGAAATTTGTTTTTCATTGCTGTTTAGATATGTCCAACTGCAATCTATTTAATTTAGAAAGAGCTTGGTTTTAATTAATAACAATACAATGCACAGGAACTGCTATTGGAATCACTTCTAATATAAGCATTCTTGTATTATGTTAAAACTAATCCATGACAAACTTAAACCCAAGTCCAAAATAACCCGCTTTAAGACCTGTACTGCGTTGATAGTTGTTGTATTTAAAATCTATACTTTTTAAACCAAACTTCCAAGCTTTAAATTTGGCAAAAATGTCCATATAGGTGATACCTAAGCCATATTGGTCAGCAGAAAACTTAGATAAATCATAATCTGATGTATAGAATTCACTTGTGGATAAATGAGCATCAAAAGGAGCAAAATAATCTTCCAATTTTTGCCGTTTGGTTGTTTGCCCCAGGCATTTAAATCTCCTGATGCATTTATTATGCCCGCTACAACTCCTTTTTCTATAAGAAGACTCTTGGCCTTGTCCGCCGCATAGCCTTTCCCTAAAGCTCCAAAACCAATTTTCATTCCTTTCTTTTTTAAAAAGACGGTTTTATTTTCCTGGTCCAGGATAATGTTTTCATACCCTACTTTCTCAACAGATTTTAAAATTTCATTTTGCGGTGGCATTTCTTTCATGCTTCCATCAAACTTCCAAATTTTATCCATGGAGGCATAGCTAATATCAAAGGCACCATTAGTTAGTTTATTTTAATGATCTATAAATAAGTTGAATGAGCTCATCGTTTATTACAACAGGAACAATGCCGGCATTCTTGTTGATCAAGGATGTTTGCGAATGGGTATCCCATGAAGAAATTAATTTTTCAATTCTAGAAATTTCAGAAATGGCAAGGCCTATATACTGATTTCCTAAGACATCATTTTCGGCAACAACAGTAAAATCGAACCTACTGCCCATTAATTTTTCTGTACGTTGATATACTTTTTGCCCAAAACAAAAACTACTGATAAGTAAAAAACCTAAGTAGAAGATTTTGGTTTTCATGGATTTTGGTTTGTGAAAGCTGTTAAGGTATTAAAATAGGCTTCGGGGCTTATTTTTTCATAACCTGTAGCACCCAAAAAGGCGCCCTCATTGGTAAGGACAACTACATAAGGGAAGTATCCTTTTGGATTATACTTTTCTGCCAAAGCGTTATTATGGTTTCTCTGCTCTTCAGTAAGTTTATTGCTTTTTTTACGAGGAAAATCAGCTTTTAATAGTACAAAACTATCCTTTGCTGATTTTATAAATGTTGGAGCGCTCCAAATTTCTTTTTCTAATTTTATGCAAGGTGCACACCAATCTGAACCTTGAAAGACCAAAACAATGGATTTTTTTTCTTCAGATGCTATTTTTTTAGCCTTTTCAAAATTGGTAGCCCATTCTTGGGCACTAGCAATAGAAAGGAAAAGGAAAAATAAAATGAATAGGTGTTTTTTCATGTGATATCTTTTTTAGACTATAACGTAAAAACAATTGAAAATTACTTTACCCTACCTCAGTTTAAGATTTTAATAAGAAATTTACAATATTCAGAAATGTCAATGTATTAAGTCTTTGAAATATAGTTATCCTTACAGGATGTAATCATTTTTGATGGCGGCATACAGGATTAGGAAGACTTGCTGGTAATAAAGGAGTTCTTAATGGGCAGAATATAAGAGCGATGATTATTGGCAAAAAGAAAATTTAAAAAACTTGTTAAGTAAGAGTTTTAAATTTAAACGTGAAAAATAAATGTATTTATGGTATCTAATCTGAAAGGTTTTTTTACTTTTGCGCAAGATTTTCAGAATCTGGTATTTTGAAAAACAGTAAAGTTGTTAATATTAATGATTAACAAATGGTCGCATAGCTCAGCTGGATAGAGCATCTGCCTTCTAAGCAGACGGTCCCAGGTTCGAATCCTGGTGCGATCACTGATAATCAAAGAGTTACTAAACATATTTTAGTAACTCTTTTTTATTTGCACTCAATTTATGGTGTATTTTGGGTTAATATG
>CAYNLI010000099.1:0-10864 GCA_964398035.1 uncultured Flavobacteriaceae bacterium
TCATCAAACCCATTTAAAAAACAAATTAAATAGGTGGCTGGTAGGTGTTTTAAATCAGTCTTATCTGATGGGCTGAGCGTACTGTTTGTTTTTAATTTTTCAAGCAAAGCATTATTGGTGTTCAAAATATGGTGCAATGTTTTCTTATCATATTGTGGTGGGTCAAAAATTAAATCGCTCTGAATATGATACTTTCCATTTTCAGAAAAGGTAATCACCACTTTTTCCAAAGGATAATAATTTTGTTGTTTGCCCAGCCCCAATTGCACATATTCTATGGTGGTAAAAGAATCCTCATCAAAGGCTATGGTCACATCATCCAAGGCGGAATAAAACAACTTTACCTGTTCATTGATCAGTTCTATATCAACTCTGGAATAATAGGTTTCTTTTTTTACTTTTTTCCGTTTTCCTGCCCAACACACCACAAACTGTTCCTTAAAAACCTTGTAATCACTGCTTAAATCCCCATGCCTGTTATTAAGGAAATCTATGACGCTGTCCAAAGTAAGCTCTATATTATTTTGGGCATGCTGTTCTATGGTTGCCACAGCTTTTGAGTTAATGTCTTTTAACTCAATATCAAAAACCTTGGGCATGCTTATGCTCCCTTCCCTAAAGAAGACCGAGCCACCGTAATACTTCCAAATGTTCTTTTTAAGGGAGCAAATCTCTCCGTTGGATCTTATAGTGACCAAACCCACCACCTTACCTTCGGGAAGATTCGGAAAAGGAATATTCTCATAAGAAATTATTGGGGGATTGGCCAAATACGCATTGACCAGATTTTGAATCTTACTGTCATCAAAAAAATCTACCCCAACAATTTTATTGTCTTCATCTTCCACTCCAATTACAATAAAAGAGTGGTTTTTGGGATTGCTGTTCGCCAAGGCACAAACATGTTTTAAAAATTTGCCTTTCCCTTCTCTTTGTCCAATATCTATGAATCGTTTTTTATCATAAAAACTGTTCTCGTCATTATGGGCGAGGAGATTTTTTACCAATAAGCGTTTGTTGATCATAATTGCCTGTTCACAATAGTACTACTTGCTTGTGCAGTGGACATTACAGTTAAATCGGCAATATTTACACGGTAAGGACGGGAAATTACAAAGTGGAGGATATCTGCAATGTCTCCAGGTTTTAGGACCTCAAAACCTTTGTACACATTGTCTGCACGTTCATCATCTCCTTTAAAGCGCACATTGCTGAACTCGGTTTCTACCATCCCAGGATTTACCGCGCCAACCTTAATGCCATACTTGTTTAAATCTATCCGCATTCCTTGGCTTATAGCATCTACGGCGTGTTTACTGGCACAATACACATTGCCGTTAGGGTATACTTCTTTCCCTGCAGTTGAACCAATATTGATGATATGACCAGATTTCTTTTCCACCATTTTTGGGATAATGGCCTTGGATATATAGAGCAGTCCTTTTACGTTAATATCCATCATGGCATCCCAATCTTCCGTACTGCCTTCATTGATCGGTTCCATCCCATGGGCATTGCCAGCATTGTTAATCAGTATCTGAATATCTGAAAAATCTTTTGGCAAGGATTCAATGGCGTTAAAAACTGCGTCTTTTTCCCGGATATCAAAATTTAGCGTGTGTATTTTGGTAAACGAAGAAAGTTCTTTTTCTAATTGATTCAATCTGTCTTTTCTTCTTCCACAGAGTACCAATTTTATGTTGTTTTTGGCAAACAATTGCGCTGTAGCTTTCCCTATTCCACTTGTTGCTCCGGTAATCAATGCTGTCTTTTCTTCCATAGGCTTGTGAAATTAAAAAATAAATCCCTTAAAGCCTTCATAAAACTTAGCGTTTTATGCGTTTTTTAACCAATAATTAACAGCGCATGAGTAAATAAATTTACATTTTGCATTTTATTAAAATCATGCTTTATTTGCATAAAATATAAAACACCTTCTATGGAAGAAAATACTACAGTGGATATTAGTGCCGTGAACGATAAAATTGCCAAAGAAAGTGCTTTTATCGACCTTCTTGTATTGGAAATGAACAAGGTCATTATTGGCCAAAAACATATGATTGAACGCCTATTGATCGGTCTTTTAGGGCAAGGCCACATATTGTTGGAAGGAGTACCGGGACTGGCAAAAACATTGGCTATTACTACTTTGGCAAAAGCAGTAAAAGGAAGTTTTAGCAGAATACAGTTTACACCAGATCTATTGCCTGCAGATGTTGTAGGCACCATGATATACAACATGAAAGAAAATGACTTCTCCATTAAGAAAGGCCCAATATTCGCCAATTTTGTGTTGGCAGATGAAATAAACAGGGCGCCTGCAAAAGTGCAATCCGCTCTTTTAGAAGCCATGCAGGAGAAACAAGTGACCATTGGGGATGAAACTTTTATCCTTGACAAGCCATTTTTGGTCATGGCAACACAAAACCCTGTAGAGCAAGAAGGTACTTATCCATTGCCTGAGGCACAGATAGACCGTTTTATGCTAAAAACGGTAATTGATTATCCTAAAATGACCGAGGAACAATTGATTATCCGCCAAAATCTAAAAGGAGCTTATGAAGAAGTAAAACCTGTAGTGACCATCAAACAAATATTAAGTGCACAAAAGGCAGTTAGAGAGGTTTATATGGATGAAAAAATTGAGAAATATATTCTTGATATTGTTTTTGCCACACGTTATCCTGAAAAATACAATCTAGAAAATTTAAAACCTCTTATCAGTTTTGGTGCATCTCCCCGTGGGAGTATCAATTTGGCCACTGCTGCCAAATGTTATGCTTTTATTAAAAGAAGAGGATATGTAGTGCCAGAAGATGTTAGAGCTATAGTACATGATGTATTGCGACACAGAATAGGTCTTACATATGAAGCCGAAGCTGAAAATGTCACTTCTGAAGAAATCATCAATAAGATCGTAAACGAAATTGAAGTGCCTTAAACTAGTTCGCAGTATTCAGTTACAGTAAACAGTTATTCTGATTACTGTTTTAAGCTGAATATTTAATACTGCAATACCAAGACTGCAAACTGTTTACTAAAAAAGGATGGATACTAAAGAATTACTTAAAAAAGTTCGAAAGATCGAGATAAAGACACGTCATCTATCCGATCATATTTTTGGAGGAGAATACCATTCTACCTTCAAAGGACGGGGTATGACCTTTAGTGAAGTACGGCAGTACCAATTTGGGGATGACGTAAGAAGTATTGACTGGAATGTTACCGCACGCTACAATGAGCCTTATATAAAAGTGTTTGAGGAAGAACGGGAACTTACAATGATGCTCCTAGTAGATATCAGTGGTTCAGAGCTTTTTGGAACAAGTAACCAGTTCAAAAAAGAAATCATTACAGAGATTTCGGCCACTTTGGCTTTTTCAGCCATGCAAAATAATGATAAAGCTGGTCTGATTTTATTTTCTGATAAAGTAGAACTATTTATTCCGCCGAAAAAAGGGAAAAGTCACGTACTACGTATTATTAGAGAACTATTGGAGTTTAAACCAAAAAGCACAAAGACCGATATTGCCGAAGCTCTAAAATATTTGACCAATGTAATGAAGAAGAAAGCCATTGTTTTTGTGCTTTCAGATTTTATTGCCGATGATTATGAACGAACGTTAAAAATTATTGGGAACAAGCATGATGTTACTGGGATAAGGGTCTATGATAAAAGAGAAGAAAGCATTCCCAATCTGGGCATGGTGCAAATGCAAGACGCAGAAACTGGGGCAACACAATTAGTAAATACGCATTCCAAAAAAGTGCGTATGGCGTATGGCAAATATCATAAGGAAAGGGTAGACTATTTTACAGAGGCATTTACAAAATCTGGCTGCGGGGTTATTAATTGCAGGGTAGATGAGAGTTACGTTAAAAAACTATTGGGGTATTTTAAACGAAGATGATAAAAGAAATGAACGGTTTTAAATTAAAAATGAAAAGTTATCTGTCTTGCCAAATATGGTCTAGGCATCTTTTTGTTGCTTTCTTTTTATTATCGTTTTCATCATTTTCACAGGTTACTTCTAAGGTTGATACTACCTATATAAAAATTGGAGAGCAAATTAAATACACCATAACGGTTGAGGCAGATTCTACCGATGTAGTGTTTTTTCCCGAAGACCAAACTTTTTCACCTTTGGAAATGGTGGAAGCCCTTGCCATAGATACTGTTAGAAAAAAAGACAGGGTAACACTACAGCGAATTTATGCGCTTACCCAGTTTGATTCTGGCGCATATACCATTCCACCACAGCGCATTGCCATAAATGAGAAACCTTTCTTTACAGATTCAGTAAGAATTAGCGTGACCACAGTTGCTGTGGATACCATCACCAAAAAAATATACGATATTAAGCCAATGATCAATGTGGATAAAAGTAATTCCGAATTATGGAAAACACTTTTGTGGATACTTATCCCCCTATTGATTATTGGAGGTTTGTTGTATTGGTTCTACATCAGAAAAAAACCATTGTCAGAAGAAGAAAAAGAAGCACTTTTACCTCCCTATGACAGAGCGTTGATGGAACTGAAAAAATTAGAGAATTCTAGGTACCTCATCCAAGATGAGTACAAACAATACTATTCTGAACTTACGGATATTGTCCGTTCCTATTTAGAAGAAGACGTTCATGTCTCCGCTTTGGAAAGCACCACTAACCAATTGATCAACAGGTTAGAAATGCTGAAAGATGCAGGAGAATTGGATTTGGCAGAAGATACCATACAACGGTTTAAACAAATATTACAAACTGCGGATCTAGTAAAGTTTGCCAAATCCAAACCAGAGACCTCGGTAGCTGAACAAGACAGAAAATCTATTGAGCAAATTGTAATAAAAACACATGATGCACTGCCTGAACCTACAGCCGAAGAATTGTTGCACAATGAAGAATATTTGGAAGAATTGGCAAAAAAACAGCAAAAGAAAAAATGGTTTGTTGCAGCTGGCATCTTAGCTGGGCTACTTTTTTTAACTATGGGGTTTGCTATAGTAAAATATGGATTTAGTAATGTTAAAGACTCTATAATTGGTCATCCAACCAAAGAATTGTTGGAAGGAGAATGGGTGTCCAGCTCCTATGGTTTTCCGCCCATAAGCCTTAAAACACCAAAAGTGCTTATTCGGCAAGAAGTTAATCTTCCGCCAGAAGCAAAAGCTACCATAAAGGAGCTACAAGCTTTTATGTATAGAAGCTCCGTAGGTTTATTCACCATTGCCAGCACTTCTACTTCGTTTGTAGGAGAGGGTGAACCAGATTTTGATAAAACTATAGAACAATTATTAAAAAGTTTTGAGGACAAGGGAGCAAAAAACATCACCACAAAACAAGAAGAGTTTAGTACAATTTCAGGAATAAAAGGAATAAAAACCTATGGCTCAGGGAAATTTGCAGTACCAGAATCCAAAGAACTAATAAAAGGAAAATACATCATTCTTAGTTTTGGGGGCAAAGGTTTTCAGCAACAAATATTAATCTCTTGGCTGGATGGGGATACCTATGCCGAAGAAATTGTAGATAGAATATTACAATCTGTAGAAGTAAAAAACGAAGTTTAAATGTTTAAAGGTATTTCATTTGCAAACCCACAGTTCTTTTGGTTGTTTTTACTACTTCCATTGGCAATGCTATGGTATTTCTTTAAACGAAAGGAAGAAACGGCATCTCTTAAGATTTCAAGCGTAAAAGGATTTACTGTTCATTCCATACTGCCAAAATTAAAGCCGTTGCTATTTATGCTCAGGCTATTGGCTTTGGGTGCTATTATTACGGCTTTGGCCCGCCCACAGACCGAAGATATTTCCACAAGGACAAAAACCACCAAGGGAATAGACATTGTCATGGCCATTGATGTTTCATCCAGTATGTTGGCTCGGGATTTAAAGCCCAATAGACTATCTGCCCTTAAAGAAGTGGCAGGAGATTTTATACGTCAACGTCCAAATGATAGAATTGGCATAGTGGCCTATGCAGGGGAAAGCTACACCAAAACACCTATTACAAGTGATAAATCCATCGTCTTAAACGCCTTAAAGGAAATCACCTATGGACAATTGAATGATGGTACCGCTATTGGAATGGGATTGGCAACATCCGTAAATAGATTAAAAGAAAGCAAAGCAATCAGTAAAGTAATCATACTTCTTACGGATGGCGTAAATAATTCTGGTTTTATAGAACCACAAACCGCCGCAGATCTGGCTGTAGAATATGGCATTAAAACCTATACCATTGGTCTGGGCACCAACGGGAACGCTTTAACTCCCATCACCTATAATGCAGATGGTTCTTTTAGATATGGAATGCGACAGGTAAAAATAGACGAAGGGCTGTTGGAAGATATAGCCAAAGCTACGGGCGGACAATATTTTAGAGCGACCGATAATGAAAAACTTGAAGAAATCTATGACGAGATAAACAAGTTGGAAAAAACGGAAGTAGAAGAATTTAAATATTATAGGTACGAAGAAAAGTTTAGGCCATGGGTGCTTTTGGCAGGAGCATTATTACTATTGGAATGGATATTAAGAAACACATTATTTAGAAGTTTTATATAGACAATGATTCAATTAGACGAAAAAATATATCTCTATTTACTGTTCATTATTCCTATAATGGTAGTTGTCTTTGTGCTACACCAAATTTGGAAAGTAAGAACGCAGAAAAAGTTTGGGGATTTGTCTCTTCTAAAAAAATTGACTCCAAATAAATCCAGTTTTAAATCGTCCTTAAAATTGATATTTCTTTTATTGGGATTTGCTTTTTTAATCTTGGCATTGGTCAATCCTAAAATCGGCACCAAGTTAGAAACCGTGAAACGTGAAGGCGTGGATATTGTTTTTGCCGTGGATGTTTCCAAAAGTATGTTGGCAGAGGATATTGCACCAAACCGATTGGAAAAATCAAAACGATTGGTATCAGAAATCATCAATCAATTGGCAAGTGATCGGATTGGAATTATAGCCTATGCTGGACAGGCCTTCCCACAATTGCCCATCACCACAGATTACGGTGCCGCAAAAATGTTCTTACAAGGGATGAACACAGATATGCTTTCCTCACAGGGGACTGCCATCAATGAAGCCATTGAACTTGCAACTACATATTACGATGATGAGGAACAGACCAATAGAGTTTTGTTTATTATTTCTGATGGAGAAGATCATTCTGAAGGTTCAACAATGGATGCAGTAGAAAAAGCAGTACAAGAAGGTATAAAAATATACACCATTGGTGTAGGAAAAACAAAAGGGGCACCAATTCCAATAAAAAGAAACGGTATTGTGGAAAGTCTAAAAAAGGATGCACAAGGTGAGGTTGTAATAACCAAATTAAACGAGGTTGTTCTATCTGACATTGCTGATGAAGGAAACGGGGAGTACATCAACGGAACCAATACAGAAGAAACCGTGAAAATTATAAAAGAGCAATTGGCACAAATGGATAAAAAGGAGTTTGAAGCCAAACAATTTGCTGAATACAAAGACCAGTTTCAATGGTTTTTGGGTTTGGGTCTATTATTCCTATTTTTAGATATCTTCCTATTGGACAGAAAAACCAAATGGCTAAAGAAATTGAACTTGTTTAACGAGAAAGAAGCTGCTTAATTATGAAGAAGATACTATACATCATTTTTGTTTTTGGATGCTTGGGTTTTGCTCAAGAGACTGATGCTGAAAAGGTAGACCAAAAGACATTGCAGGCTTCCAATAACCTTACTTGGGAAGGCAACAGAGATATTGCAGAAAACAATTTTGTGAACGCTGAGGCCAATTATAGACGCGCCATATCAAAAAGCAGTGAAAACTCCACTGCCTCCTTTAATTTGGGAAATGCCTATTACAATGAGGAAACTTATAGTGAAGCCTTTGGGCGTTTTAAACAAGCTGGGGAACTAGCATCTTCTAAATCTGAAAAGCACAGTGCCTATCATAATATGGGCAATGTTTTTATGAAAAGCAAAGAGTATGAAAAAGCAGTAGAAGCCTACAAAGAAGCTTTACGGAACAATCCTACAGATGAGGAAACCCGATACAATTTAGCTTTGGCAAAAGAGCTTTTAAAAAAGCAACAGGACGAAGAGAAAAAGAACGACAAAAACGAGGACAACAAAGACCAAAAAGATAAAGAAGAAAACAAAGAGGACAACAAAGACGAAGGGGACAAGGATAAAAATGACGAGGGCGACCAAAAGGAAGATGAAAACAAGGACAAGGGTGATGAAGGAGATAAGGGCGATGAAAAGCCTGAAGATAATAAAGAGGGTAATGGTGATAAAAAAGAAGAGGAAAAACCACAAGAACAAAAACAACCCAGACCCAACCAATTATCTCCTCAGCAAATACAGAATCTGCTAGAAGCGATGCAGAATGAAGAGAAAAAGGTGCAAGAAAAAATAAATGCCAAAAAAGTGAAGGGCGTTAAAATGAAAAATGAAAAAGATTGGTAATGCAGTTGGCAATTAAAAAATACATATTACTTATTCCCATATTGTTCTTAGCTTTTATTGTTAAGGCACAGGATAATACAGGCATTACTTTTGAGGTTAGGGTAAGCAAACCAAAACTTGGAATCAATGAGCGTTTGCGGGTAGATTTTATCATGAACAAGGATGGTGATAATTTTAACCCACCAGATTTTTCTGGGTTTAAGGTGCTTATGGGGCCATCTCAATCTATTCGCTCATCTTGGTTAAATGGCAAAAGAACTTATTCTAAAACCTATTCTTATACTTTGGCCCCTACTGCCCGTGGAAAATTTTCTATAAAACAGGCATCTATAGAAATTAGCGGACAAATCTATAAGTCTTTGGTAAAAGAAATAGAAGTGACAGCTGCTGTAGAAAAGCCAAGTGACCAAATGACCATAGATGATGTTGCTGATGAAAGCTTGCATTTGATCGCGGAGGTTTCCAAGGCAAGCCCATATCTTAATGAAGCGGTCACCGTAGTCTACAAACTATATTTTAGCCCCTATATAAATGTATCAAATTTTAGAGCCCTAGATAACCCTAAATACAATGATTTTTGGAGCCAGGACATACCAGTTACCAAGTATACTACTCAAAATACCACTTACAAAGGGCAGCCTTACCGGTATGTAATTTTAAAAAGAGTGGTGCTATATCCACAAAGAACTGGGAATCTGGAATTGGAACCCTTATCATTAGATGTCATAGTAGATGTCCCTACCAACAAAAGAGATTTCTTTGGCGGTCGTATTTATAAATCTACCAGTAAAACAGTTTCTGCTGGCAAACGTACCCTCAAAATAAAAGAATTGCCCATAGCAGGAAAACCAGCAAACTTTAATGGTGCTGTTGGAGACTTTACATTTGCAGTGGCAACAAGCAAAACCCATTTAAATGCTTCAGAATCACTTCAGGCAATAGTGGAAGTAAGCGGAAAAGGCAATCTTAAACTATTTCAATTACCAGAACCCAATTTTCCAAGTTCTTTGGAGGTGTATGACCCTGAACACAATGAAGGTGTCCGCACCACAATTTCTGGCATGCAGGGAAGAGTGAGCAACAACTATACGGTAGTGCCTTCATTTAAGGGTAAATATCCCATCCCTAGCATATCCTTTAGCTTTTTTAACCCAAAGACATCAGCATATGAAACCTTAAGTTCCAATGAAATTGTGATCAATGTATTGGAAGGACCATCGGATACAGCAGTGAACACTTTAGGACCAGTTACAACAAACAGACAAGCAGTTATCAGTTCTGGGAACGACTTTGGTTTTATAAAACTAAAACCCAACCTTACTGCCATAGGCACCAATTATTTCTTTGGTTCCAAATGCTTTTATCTGTGGTTGTTATTGCCATTGTTACTAATCCCCTTGTTCATCTTGTTCAGGAAAAAAAGAGAGGCCTATACAAGTGATGTTGCTGGCAATAAAATAAGGAAAGCCAATAAACTTGCTAAAAAATACTTGTCCGAAGCCAAGAAAACTTTGGGTAAAAAAGAAGCTTTTTATGTAGCCCTTGAAAAAGCGTTGCATAATTATCTAAAGGCAAAATTAAAAATAGAGACCTCAGAGTTCAGTAAAGACAAAATAGCATCAATATTATCTGAAAAAAAGGTTGATAAAGAAACAACCAAAGGGTTTATAGCACTTTTGGAAAATTGTGAAATGGCAAGGTATAGCCCATTTTCAGATGTTCAAATGCAAGAGGATTATAATAAAGCAAGTGAGGTGATTTCTTATTTGGACAAACAACTATAAGGAATGAAACAATTAATTACCATACTAACAATATTAATTTCTTTTTGGGGAAATGCCCAAAATGAAGCCTTGTTCAATAACGCTACAACGGCTTATAATAATGCCAATTATGATACTGCCATAGAGAATTATCTTGAAATCATTGAAAACGGAGAGCATTCTGCTGAACTCTATTTTAATCTCGGAAATGCTTATTATAAATTAAATGAGATTGCCCCAAGTATTTACTATTATGAAAAAGCATTATTGTTAAAACCCAATGACCCAGAGATAATAAACAATTTAGGGTATGCCCAGAACATGACATTGGACGCTATTGAGGAGTTGCCAGAAACCGGTTTTGCCAAAATATATAACAATCTTACCAATCTCCTTTCTTTTGACCAATGGGCATATGTTGCCATAGCTTTTTTGGTCTTGTTTGTATTGACCTACATTGCTTTTTACTTTTTTAGATATGCTACCCAAAAACGTATTGCATTTATTACAAGTATCGTTTCTCTTATCTTATCTGTTTTTGCCATACTAATGGCTTATTTACAACATAATGATTTTGAAAATCATCAACCAGCCATTGTTTTTGCCAAGGAAACAATAATTAAGTCTGAACCCAACAACAG
>CAYNLI010000100.1:0-10632 GCA_964398035.1 uncultured Flavobacteriaceae bacterium
CTAAAGGAATATGTTCTGAGATTTAAAATAAAAACGTATATTTGAGATTAAGTATTGGGCAACCAATATTTAATTTTCTTTTTCATAGCAATTTTTTTCCCATCCTTATTTTTTTTTAAGGGTGGGTTTTGTTTTTTATAAAAAACCCAAAGCTCTTTTATAGCATTTCTATATCTTTGGTAAAATTGCTTACATGGATAAAATTTTGGTCGCAAAAGAAGTTGCCAAACGATTTGGAAATCACACTGCACTTAATAAAGTTTCTTTAGAAATCCCCAAAAACAGTATTTATGGTTTGCTGGGTCCCAATGGAGCAGGGAAGACTACGTTGATACGGATTATAAATCAAATTATACACCCAGATGAAGGTCAAGTTTTTTTTGATGGAAAATTATTGGAACCCAAACATATTTCAATGATTGGTTATTTGCCTGAAGAACGTGGGTTGTACAAAAGTATGAAGGTAGGAGAGCAGGCATTGTATTTGGCACAACTAAAAGGACTGAATAAGAACGAAGCTAAAAAGCGATTAAAATTTTGGTTCGATAAATTTGAAATTGGAGATTGGTGGAACAAAAAAGTCCAAGAACTGTCCAAGGGAATGGCGCAGAAAATACAGTTTATAGTCACTGTGCTCCATGAGCCTAAATTATTAATTTTTGATGAGCCTTTTAGCGGTTTTGACCCCATTAATGCCAATATCATTAAAGAGGAAATATTACAACTTAGGGATAAAGGTGCATCTATAATTTTCTCCACGCACAGAATGGAATCGGTAGAGGAGTTGTGCGAATATATTGCATTGATTCATGAGTCCAATAAAATATTGGATGGCAAATTATCCGACATCAAAAAAGCATATAAAAATAATATTTTTAAAGTAGGCCTACAGGTAGAGAATGGAAATGTGCTTATAAAAGAACTTATGGATAAGCTCAATATCACCACGTCTAATTTTTTGGAAGAAGAAAAACAGTTGAATTTTAATTTACAATTGCCTTCACCTAAAACAGGGGAATTATTAGCATACCTATCTACAAAAGCAAACATTAATCATTTTGAGGAAATTGTGCCTTCTGCAAATGATATTTTTATACAGGCTGTTCAAAATAAAAGCATAAATGGATAAATTGTTACTCATTATAAAACGGGAATATTTGGCAAAGGTGCGTAACAAATCCTTTGTTATAATGACTTTTCTTAGCCCTATTTTAATGGTTGGGATGATAGTGCTTGTTGCTTATTTGGCCAAAATGAATGATAGTGAACAACGGGTCATTGGTGTTTTTAATGAAAGCGATTATTTTTCCAATGAATTCAATTCTACAGAATCTACCTCTTATGTGAATTTTAAAGATATTACCATTGAGGAGGCAAAAGATTCTACAGCAAGTTTAGGGTACTATGGTCTACTTTATATTCCTAAACATGATAATCTGGAAAAAGTAACAGCTAATTCTTATTTCTATAGTAAAGCAACACCAAATACATCGGTGTTGAACAAGTTGGAAGATGTGTTCCATGCTAGGTTGCAAAAGAAAAAGCTACAGGATTTAGGAGTTTCAACAGAAGATTTTGCAACTATTGGGAATCATTATGAAATTAATATAGCTACTTTTTCAGGAGAACAGAACCTAAAGGGGCTTACAGAAATGAAAGCAATTATAGGAGGGGCTTTTGGATATTTAATAATGATGTTCATTATTATTTATGGTGGTTTTGTAATGCGCAGTGTAATTGAGGAAAAAACCAGTAGAATTATAGAAGTGATTATCTCTTCTGTAAAACCTTTTCAGTTAATGCTAGGTAAAATTATTGGAACTTCTTTGGCAGGCGTTACACAGTTTGCGATATGGATTATCTCTGCTTCTTTACTGCTTTTGGCTGCTGTTTACTTTTTTGATATTGATTTGGGTGGAATGAATTCTGCCGAAAGCCTTCCAACAGATGCAGTATCTACAATAGAATCTGCAGAAGCTAGTGGAAACATGCAGTTATATGTGAATGAACTTTTAAAAATACCATGGCTTATGCTAATTGCTTTTTTTGTGGTCTACTTTATTTTGGGCTATTTAATTTACAGCTCTATTTATGCAGCAATAGGGGCAGCCGTTGACAATGAAACGGATACACAGCAATTTATTTTACCTATTATTCTTCCATTGATGTTGGCCATATATGTGGGTTTCTTTTCGGTTTTCAGCAATCCCCATGGTCCAATTGCAGTTGGGTTTTCTTTATTTCCATTAACGTCGCCCATAGTAATGTTGATGCGTTTGCCCGGTGGTATAGGTGAAGGCGGCGTGCCTTTATGGCAATTATTGACTTCAATTGCCTTATTAATAGGTACCTTTATTGGGATAGTATGGCTAGCGGCAAAAATTTATCGTATCGGAATTTTAATGTATGGAAAAAAACCTACATATAAGGAATTAATCAAATGGTTGAGGTATTAAATATGATTCAAGAAGAAGAGCCCAATAAAGTAATAGAAATTCTTGAAAAAGATGTTTGGGGAGGTATAAAAGGCTTCTTGAACTTAGGTTTTCATTATGGAGAAGGGGATAAATCCATACATATTACAGTAGGGCTGCTCATAACTTTTACCATAGCCTTTTTTATTACAAGAATTACCTTAAAATGGCTTAATAGATTGTTCACTCGCAAGATGGAACAGGATGATAAACTAAAATTCAGTAGTGTTTTTAAGTTTATTAAATATGTTGTTTATGTAGCAGTTGTATTGGTAATCATGAGTGCTGCTGGGATAGATATAACTATCTTGATAACTGCGTCAGCCGCTATTTTTGTTGGTTTGGGACTAGCATTACAAGAGATTTTTCAAGATATAATAGGAGGAATATTCATTATTGTGGACAAGTCCTTGAGCGTTGGTGATATTATTGAGGTAGATGATAAAATAGGAAAGGTATTTGAAATAAAACTCAGAACTACAAGAGCCATCACAAGAGATGATAAGGTTATTATTATTCCCAACCATAAATTTATTCGTGAGACTACATACAACTACACTCAAAACCATAAGACCACACGTGAAAATATTAATGTAGGGGTTGCCTATGGTAGTGATGTAGCCTTGGTGACCAAAATTTTAGAAGAAATTGCCAGTTTTCAAAAGGGAGTGTTAAAAAACCCTAAGCCTTTTGTGCTGTTTGAAGATTTTGGAGATTCTGCATTGCTTTTTTCACTTAATTTTTATGTAAACGATAGTTTTTTAGGTTTTAAGATAAAAAGCGACTTAAGATATAAAATTGATGCTGAATTTAGAGAGCACAATGTTACCATTCCATTTCCACAAAGAGATGTACATATATATCAAAGTAAAAAGCATTAATGAATGAATTGGCAAAACCCATTTTATGTATAGCCATATAAAAAGGATAACTTTTTGTTTAGTTGTTTTTTTTCAATTACTTTTTGCTTTGGGCAAAGTCCAGATGTTTTTAGGGTGGAGTATATGTTAATGCCAAAAAATAGTTTGGATATAAAAACATCTCGTGTAAAATTGCTGGCCAATGTGCCAATTGTTATAGGGAAAGATCATATTGTTTTGGGCGGTGAGTATAATTGGTGCAATTATGATGTACCCTCATCTCTACTGTCTAATTCTATTGAAATCAATAACCTACATGTTATTGATTTAAACCTAGGTTATATATTAAAATTGAATGAAAATCGACGTTTTATTGGGTTGATTACACTAAGATGGGCTTCAAATTTTACCAATGGTGTGGAAAAAGAAGATTTTAGTGTTAATTATACTGTTGGTGCTTACAAGGAAAAAAAAGAGATTGACAAACCTTTTCGTTTAGTTATGGGGTTGTCGTATAATGCCAGTTTTCCTATTAAGGTTCCATTGCCATTTATATATTATGAAAAGCATTTTAACCCCAATTGGTCATATGTCTTGGGAGTTCCAAAGACAGGACTGAAATATTATACCAAGAAGAAACATTTTTTTCAAACAGAAGTGATTTTGGATGGGTATTATGTAAACATACAAAATGATATTTTACTCCAAGGAAATGATGTTTCTACTGATGTGTCCTCTGCAGCAGCGTTGGTTACCTTTGGATATCAACATAAATTCACCAAAGATGTTTCCCTATATTTAATGATTGGGTACACAATTTTTCAAAGTGGGGTTTTGAGGGATATGGATAGAAATGATATTTTTACAATAAATGATGAATCTGGGCTATACTTTAGAACTGGTTTTAGAATAGGAATTTAAATTAAAATACACATGTCAAGAATATTAGTGATAGAAGACGAAGCAGCCATTAGAAGGGTTTTGGTGAAAATACTTTCAGAAGAAAATGATGCTTATGTGGTAGAAGAGGCTGAAGATGGACTGCGAGGAATAGAAATGGTTAAAAAAAATGATTACGATTTGGTTCTTTGTGATATAAAAATGCCCAAAATGGATGGTGTAGAGGTTTTGGTAGCCGCAAAAAAAATAAAACCAGAGATTCCTTTTATCATGATATCTGGGCACGGGGATTTAGATACAGCCGTGAACACTATGAGGCTCGGAGCTTTTGATTATATCTCCAAACCACCAGATTTAAACAGACTTTTAACTACGGTGCGTAATGCTGTGGATCGTAAGGAGCTTGTTGTGGAGAACAAAATATTAAAGAAGAAAGTAAGCAAGAACTATGAAATGATAGGGGAAAGCAAAGAAATCTCTGCCATAAAAGTTATCATAGATAAAGTTGCACCTACAGATGCCAGAGTATTGATTACAGGTTCTAACGGCACAGGAAAAGAATTGGTGGCACATTGGGTGCATGAAAAAAGTCATCGCAATAAAGGACCTTTTATTGAGGTAAATTGTGCTGCTATACCGTCGGAATTAATAGAAAGTGAATTGTTTGGACATGTAAAAGGAGCTTTTACCTCAGCCATAAAGGATAGAGCGGGGAAGTTTGAAGCGGCAAACAAAGGCACCATCTTTTTGGATGAAATTGGTGACATGAGTCTTTCTGCCCAAGCCAAAGTATTACGGGTTTTACAGGAAAGTAAAATTTCTAGGGTTGGTACGGATAAGGACATAAAAGTAGATGTAAGAGTAGTTGCTGCAACCAACAAAAACCTTAAGAAAGAAATAGCAAACGGTAAATTCCGCGAAGATTTGTACCACAGATTGGCTGTTATTTTAGTGAAAGTTCCTTCCTTGAATGATAGAAGGTCAGATATTCCGCTACTGATATCACATTTTTCCAAAAAAATATCATCAGAACATGGTACTGCAACCAAAGTTTTCTCTGATAAGGCAGTTACATTACTAAAAGGATATGATTGGACGGGAAATATTCGTGAATTGCGAAATGTTGTGGAACGACTTATTATTCTTGGTGGAGCTGAAATTTCTGAGGAGGATGTAAAATTATTTGCAAGCAAATAATCAGTCATTGCATTCACCAAGTTGATTTAAGGTTTTTCTTGTTATTTCTTTGGCTCTAAAGTTGTAATATCTTTTGATTTTGGTTAAATTTTCTCTAAGCAATTCTTTTTCACAGTTTTCAAATATTTTGGAGGCCATGGCTTTTGCTTCTTTACAGTCAACGGTTGTAGCAACCTCATGTAAAGATTTTTCATACTTCTGTAAAATGACATCTATTTTTCTTTGAATAGAACCTTCTGCAACAAGGGTTAAAGGGGCAACTTTCTCCATCATCTCCATGTTTTTTGAGTTCATGGCCAGAAGTAGGTCATCGGGAGATTGGTTAGTGTGGAATTTATGAACTTCAATTTCTTTTAGGCCTTCGCTAATGTTTTCAAGAGCTTTGGTTAAGAATCCTTTGGAAATAGTATATGAATCAGCTTTAGTGGCTTTTTTTAAATTGCCCATACCTTCATATATCAATTCTTTGGAAGAATCACAACCACAAGCTTCTATCTGTTCTTTAGATTTCTCAATACCGTTTAGGGCTTTATATGCAAAGAACTTGGAAAGGTCTATTTTTTTAGTCTCGATGGCTTTTTGTGTTTGGTTCAGCACATAGGAAATGTTAGTACTTGCAAACTCACATGCATTGTAGTTTTTATATGAATATAAAAGGAATGTATAACATAATAGAAATGCTAAGCAACTCTTTTTCATAGGTATAAGATTTGGTATGGAAACATGTAAGCATATGTTTCCAACCTAAAATTAGGCAAGCAAATCTCCTGATTACTATTTTTTCGATAAACCGCAGTGCTTATGGTTTAATGTAACAAATAATGATGTTTTGTATTTTAAATGTTTCTTTTTTCAGTTTTCACTTATGGAACACCGCTAAAAAATTTTATATTCAGCCTATGAATAAAGTAAACATAACATCCTATAAAGTATCGGAAGCCCTTAAACTTTCGGATTATAGTACCTCGGAAGATTTGAGGGCATCAGATAAAGAACTGAAAAAAGAGCTGGAGTATACACGAGTAGCTTTGGGCAAGTTCCAAGATACACTCTATGCACATGGGAAATATAGCGTGCTTATTTGCTTACAGGGAATAGATACCGCTGGGAAAGATAGCCTTATCCGTGAAGTGTTTAAAGATTTCAATGCTCGTGGTGTTGTGGTGCACAGTTTTAAGGTGCCTACGGAACTGGAACGTAAACATGATTATATATGGAGGCATTACATTGCATTGCCGGCTAAAGGTAAATTTGGAGTGTTTAACCGTACCCATTATGAAAATGTGTTGGTCACAAGAGTACATCCAGCGTATATTTTGGGAGAACATATTCCGGGAATACATTCAGTTGAAGATATAGACCAGAAATTCTGGGATAAGCGTTTTGAACAAATCAATAATTTTGAACGTCATATTGCTGAAAATGGTACTATTATTTTTAAGTTCTTTTTACACCTTTCCAAAGAAGAACAACGGCAACGGTTACTACGTAGGTTAGCATTGAAAGAGAAAAATTGGAAATTTTCACCTGGAGATTTAAAGGAAAGAAAACTATGGGACAAATACATGGATTGTTATGAAGAAGCTATAGATAAAACATCCAAACCACATGCACCGTGGTATGTTATTCCTGCAGATAATAAAAAAGCGGCTCGTGTTATAGTAGCATCAATTTTATTGGAAGAGTTAAAAAAATACAAAGATGTTAAGGAGCCTGAGCTAGATGATGAAATAAAAGCTAATTTAGAAACTTATAAAAAAGAATTGGAAAACGAAAAAGAATGAAGAAGACATTATTTTTGCTCCTTTTGGTAGCAACACAGGGTTTTTCCCAAACTGCTGATGAAAAACAAATTAAAGCCATTTATGATGCAGCTTTGACCAAAGGAAAGGCATATGATTGGTTAAATCATTTATCCAACCAAATAGGGGGAAGGCTTTCTGGTTCTATACAGGCGCAGCAAGCAGTTGATTATACAAAGGCAGAGTTAGACCTCTTAGGTTTGGACAAAGTTTGGTTGCAGCCCGTTATGGTGCCAAAATGGGTAAGGGGAACTCCTGAATTTGCCTATATAGAAAGTGAACCAGGATTTACTAATAATGTTCCTATTTGCGCATTGGGCGGTTCTGTGGCAACTCCATTAGGGGGAATAAAAGCAAATCTTATTGAAGTTAAGGATATAGATGAGTTGGCTGCTTTGGGCAGAGATAAAATTGAAGGAAAAATAGTGTTCTTCAACCGCCCCATGGAACCGACTTTAATTAATACGTTCCAAGCATATTCAGGATGTGTGGACCAACGGTATTCTGGAGCAGATGAAGCAGGTAAATATGGAGCAGTGGGTGTAATTGTGCGTTCCATGAATTTAAAGTTGGATGATTTTCCACATACGGGTTCTATGAGTTATGGCGATACGGCTGAATATAACAGGATTCCTGCGGCTGCAATCAGTACCAATGGTGCGGAACTGTTGAGTGCCACGTTAAAATTGAACCCTAACATTAAATTCTATTTTAAGCAAAATTGCAAACAGTTTGATGATGTAAAATCCCATAATGTAATCGGCGAAATTAAAGGGAGCACTTATCCCAATGAAATTATGGTTGTAGGAGGGCATTTAGATTCTTGGGATTTAGGAGATGGTTCCCATGATGATGGTGCAGGTTGTGTGCAGAGTATGGATGTGCTTCGGTTGTTGAAAGAATCAGGTTATAAGCCAAAGCGAACCATACGTGTGGTGTTGTTTATGAATGAGGAAAATGGATTACGAGGAGGCAATGAGTATGCAAAAGTTGCCAAAAATAAAAATGAAAAGCATGTATTTGCTTTAGAAAGTGATGAAGGAGGGTTTACGCCAAGAGGGTTTTCGTTTGATTGTTCTGATGCAAATTTTGAGCAAGCAACAAGTTGGAAAAAATTATTTGAACCTTATTTAATACACTTGTTCATTAAAAGCGGTAGTGGAGCGGATATTGGTCCGTTAAAGAATGATGATATAGTTCTGGCAGGCCTGCGACCAGATTCTCAACGTTATTTTGACCACCATCATGCAGAAAATGACACATTTGAGCATGTGAACAAACGAGAGCTGGAACTTGGTGCAGCCAGCATGGCCAGTTTGGTATATTTGTTTGATAAGTATGGGATAAAATAAGGGATTGTAATTACTAAATGAAATGATAGTTAATTGTTAATCAATAAGATTTGTACATGGATATTCTAGCTATCCAATCCTGTACTACTTCGTAAATCCAACTTAAAAAAGTACCTTTGCCGCTCATTTTAATATAGTAAAACATGCAAGACGGAATCTACGCAAAATTCAATACCTCTAAAGGGGAAATTTTAATAAAACTTACCCATGACAAAACACCGGGAACGGTAGGTAATTTTGTGGCCTTGGCCGAAGGGAATATGGAAAATACTGTGAAGTCACAGGGTAGTCCTTATTATGACGGATTAAAATTTCATAGAGTAATCCCAGATTTTATGATTCAGGGCGGATGTCCTTTGGGAACGGGAACTGGTGATGCTGGGTATAAGTTTGATGATGAGTTTCATCCAAAATTGACACATGAAGGGCCTGGCGTATTGTCCATGGCAAATTCTGGTCCGGGAACCAATGGAAGTCAGTTTTTTATCACACATATTGCCACACCTTGGTTAGATAATAAGCACACTGTTTTTGGAAAAGTTGAACAAGGGCAAGAAGTGGTGGACGCCATTGCACAAGAAGATATATTGGAATCTATAGAGATTGTTAGAGTAGGGACAGAAGCTGAAAGTTGGAATGCTATTGAAGCTTTTAGAGCATTTGAAGGTGCTAGAGAGAAAAAACTGGCAGAGGCAAAGAAAAATGCTGAGGCTGAGTTGGATAAAGTAGCCGCTGGTTTTGATAAAACAGAAAGTGGGCTTAGATATAAAATGATTCAAAAAGGAGACGGGGTAAAAGCAAAAAAGGGGAAAACAGTTTCTGTTCATTATGAAGGTTCTTTGACTAATGGAGAGGTATTTGATTCTTCATACAAAAGAAACCAACCTATAGATTTTCAATTGGGAGTTGGCCAGGTAATTGCTGGTTGGGATGAAGGTATTAGTTTATTGAAAGTAGGGGATAAGGCTCGTTTTGTAATTCCTTCACATTTAGGGTATGGTAGTGCAGGAGCTGGTGGAGCAATTCCCCCAAATGCAACTCTTGTTTTTGATGTGGAATTAATGGGAGTAAAATAATGTGTTAAATTTCATTATAACAAAATTTAAAAAAAGCTTCCTATTTTGGAGGCTTTTTTATTGCTATTAATTGATGTAAAAATTTTATTTTGCTCTATTCACACTTGCTAAAAGTAAGACCATGTTTAAAACTATCAATAGGAAAAGTATGGTGAAGAAAGTATTCATTTTTTTGAAGTCAAAGGTTTAGAGGAAAAAACATTCCTTTATATAGAAAACAACTTAGAAGGAAAAAACCCTACTTTTTAACGTTTGTTAGATTCGTTAACACTTAATCTAAGTAGTAATAAGTTTACTGTTAACAGTAAAAAAAGAATTCCAAAAAATGTAATCATATGGCTTTTTTAAGTTGGGGAACTTTGTAACCGTTTTATGTAAGATGAAAAAATGATGTAGGGTTGCGCGGAAAATGTAGGGATTTCTTAATTATTTATTTGCATAGAATATATACAATAAAAAAGCCCAAGCTATTGCTTGGGCTAATACTATAAAAAAAGTTGTTTGTATCTAGTCTAATACTTTCACATTTACGGCGTTCAATCCTTTTTTACCTTGTTGTAATTCAAATTCTACAACGTCACCTTCACGAATTTCATCGATTAAGCCAGAGATGTGTACAAAATGATCTGTTTCTGAACCATCTTCAGTGATAAAACCGTATCCTTTTGAATCATTGAAGAATTTTACTGTTCCTTTACTCATAATAATAAAAATATAATTAATTAATTAACGCGAAAATACTACTAAAATATTGGAAATCAGAATTTTTTTATTTTTATTTAAATAGTCCTAATTTAATGGGACTATATAGACAGCAATCAGTTAGAGAGTATTTCTAACCATTTTCAATTTTAAAATTGGGACTTCTTTTTTTATTTTTTTTATGCTGTTGGGTCTGGTGTCATTCTTAAATATGGTTTTATCTCTGTGACTCCTTTTGTGAAAATCTTTTTAGCATCTTCTGTTGTAAT